>CAZBDL010000075.1:0-10955 GCA_964490525.1 uncultured Victivallales bacterium
CAGCGCCTGGCTGGGCATGCCCAGGCGAACCTGCCCCTCGATCCGGACCGCGACGGCGTCGACGGCGGTCACCGTGTAGAGCAAGGCGGCGCAATGCCGCCGCGCCATGCTGACCAGGCGCGTGCTCGTCACCCGCACGGCCTTGCCCGAGGAGGTCCGCCAGGTGAACTCGCGCTCCAGGACGCCGCGCCGCAGGTCGAGGCGACGGCGATGTCCTTCGACCTGCCCGTGGCCGGGGGCCAGGCGCTCGCCATCGACCTCCAGGCCGACCCGGGTCCAGTCGCACAGGTTGAGCATCGCATGCAGGCGCTCGGCGAATCCGGGGAAGCCCCAGATGTGATGGTAGGGCCGGTAGCCGACGACGCCATTGACGAAGGTGCCCGGATGCGCCCCGGCGGCGAAGCCCTCCTCCTCGTAGCTTCCCCGCACGCCGAGGTAGCCGTTGCTCAGGGCGAAGATCGTCTCCCAGTAGCCGGCGCGCCCGGCGTCCAGGCCCTCCTCGGTGATCGCCCAGGGCTCGACGGGCAGCGGCCGGCAACGCCCGGCATCGAGCAGCGTGCCCAGGTCGACTTCATCCCCGGAACCGACCCATTCCCGGGCCGAGGGCAGGGCCGACGGCGTGCCGACGCCGATGCACTTCATGCCCGCGGTGCGGGCGGCGGCAATGCCGTCCTCGCTCTCCGCAAAGACCAGGCAGTGGAAGGCCGGCACGCGCAACCGCGCCGCCGCCGCCAGCAGGCGCTCCTGCCCGGCCGGCGCCTGGGCGGCGTCCACGACCGTGTCGAAGAGTTGCCCCTGCTGCGCCCTCAGGGACGGGGGCGGCTGCCGTCCCGTCAGGCAGAGGCCCACCTTGACGCCGTCGGCCCGGAGCCGTTCAAGGAAGGGCATGCCAAGCGGAAAGGCGGACGCCTCGCCGACCTCGCACAGGATGGCCCGCACATGATGGCGCATCGCCACCTCACTCCCCGCGCGGCGACGGCACGACCAGCACCGGACACGATGCCGCCCGCAGGATCGCCTCGCAGGTGCTGCCGACCAGCAGCTCGAAGACCTTGCCGTGGCCATGGGAGCCGATCACGATCAGGTCGGCCGGCAATTCCGCCGCCTTGGCCATGACCACCGCGACGGCGTCTCCCCGAAGCAGTAGGCTGATCGTCTCCACGCCCCGCGCGCGAAGCCGGGCCGAGGCGGCATTGAGCCAGGCATGCTCGCGCCGGAACTTCTCCGCCGTCAAGGCGCGGTCATGCTGGATGTCGACCGGCAAGGGCATCGGCACCTCGGTCATCCCGTAGAGGTCCGGGATGTGCAGGTCCGGCAGCAAGGTCGAGCTTTCCGCCATGGTGGCATGCAGGATCCACAGCGTGGCGCCCAGCCCCTTGGCCAGTTCACCGGCCTGCTCCAGGAGCCGCGCGGATCCGGCCGACAGGTCGACGGCGGCAATGATGTTCCTCATCGGACAACCCCTTCGGTAAGGATGTTCTGGACTCGCCCGGCCCTCCCCAAGGAAGGCCCGGCGCTTGACCTTCAGCGCCGATTCCGAATTCGCCGCCGCTGGCCCGGCCGCTCCGCCTCAGCCTGCGACGGGCGCCGCGGCCGCCTCCGCCTGCCGTCGCCGGCGCAGCTCCTCCTTGATCTCCGCGACCCGCTCGCGGGTGAGCGGATAGCGCCAGAGGAAGGCGAGCGCGACCAGCAGCATCCCCGCCGGAATCAGCGAGTACATCAGGCGCATGCTGGTGATCGTCCCCGGCGCCTGCTCGTATTCCAGGGCGGGATCGAAGCCGGACATCACCAGGACCGCCCCGGCGAGGATCGGCGTGAAGGTGCCGATGAGCTTCATGATGAAGGCCATCACCGCCCCGAACATGCCTTCCCGCCGCACCCCGTGGTTCAGTTCGTCGACGTCGGTCACGTCCGCCATCATCGTCGGCAGGACGGTGTACACCGAGGAGATGCCGATCGAGAAGAAGAACGGCAGGATGAACTGATATTCGGGGTGCTCGGGGTTCATGCACACCCACTTCAGGGCCGTGCCGATGGCCATCCAGACGATGGCGAACTGGAGCACGCGGTGCTTCTGGAAGCGGTTGCAGGTCCATTGGATGATCGGCAGGGTGGCGAAGCCGAGTCCCCAGGCGACCATGCCGATGCCGGCGCCGAGCTTGGCGCCGGAGAGGGCCGAGCCCATGACCCAGTAGACATTGAGGAAGAAGCCGATCTGGGCGAAGATGCCGTTGACGGTGCCGATGAAGCAGTAGAGGACGCAGATCTTCAGGAAGTGGCGGTTGTTGGCGACCTCCCACATCGAGCGGAAGAGGCCGGCCGAGCGCTTCTTGACGGTGCGGATCTCGGTGCGCTCGCGCACATACCAGCACATCAGGACGGTGCTCGGGATGCCGATGACGCAGGCGAAGACCGCGATCCAGAAGAGCCCCTGGATGGCGGTGGCGAAGAAGAGGGAGAAGCAGAGGACCGGGACCCAGGGCGCGGCCAGGCCGGCGATCTTGTCCATGATCGAGCGATAGGTGACCACCTGGGTGCGGCCGGCATAGGACGGGCTCAGCTCGATGCCCAGGGCATAGTAGGGCACGGACTGCATGGTCGTCAGGGTGGTGAAGAGCAGCACGGCGACCAGGACATAGAGGATGAGCGGCCGCTGCTCGGCGTTCTTCGGCTCGAGGTACGCCTTGAAGCCCTCGCCGATGCTCGCCCACATCCCTTTCTTCGCCGGGGCCTTCTTCGGCGGCGGCGGCTTGGCGAGGACAAAGATCTCCAATGGCTCGAGGTCGGCCGCGGCATAGGCGGCGGCGGCCCGCCGCTCGGCCTCGGCACGGTCGGCAAGGGCGGGGTCGCCGCGCCCGTTCGCCGCCAGCACATGGCCGGCGACATGCTCCGCCGCGATCGCCTTGCGCCTCGCCTCGCGGGCCTTGCCCAGCAGCTCCTCGGCCTTGGCCGCCTTCTCCTCGGCGGCGGCGACCAGGCCCCGCGGATCCGCCAGGCGCCGTTCGGCGTCCGGCTGGCCGGCATGCTCCGCCTCGAGCCGGGCCAGGGCCGTGCGCCGCTGTTCCACCTCGGCCTGACGCTGGGCGGCGTCCTCGCGCAGCGTCGCGAGATGCTCGTCGATCTTCTGGATGGCCCCCCGGGCCGTCTCCGGCGTCTTGGCCAGCATCGCCAGGATCTTCGCCCGGAGCTTGGGCTGGGCCTCGCCAATCTGCTCGGCGGACTGCAGCGCGACCCGTTGCGCCTCGCCCGCCTCCGTCACCCCCTCGTTGATGAATTTCTGGGCCTCCATCACCGAGTTCGGGGTCAGGTGTCCCCCGTGCGGCATGAACAGGCAGATCAGCACCAGCAGCGCGATCCGCAGCACCCCGCCGACCAGGATGTAGGGCCGCCGCCGCCCCCAGCGGCTGCGCGTGTTGTCGGTGATGTAGGCCATCACCGGATCGGTCACGCTGTCCCACAGCGTCTTGATCGCCAGGAGCATGCCAATCAGCAGGGGATTGACGTGCATGGCCACGATCATGACGTTGTTGAGGATGTTGAAGAACTGGTTGGCGATCGAGCCCTCGATGTTGCCGAAGGCATAGAGCATGACCTCGCCGCGGCCGGCGTCTTGGCGCTCCGCGCCCGTCTCCCCGGCGATGTCCGGAGCCGGCGGCGTGGACGACGGCGCCTTTTCCGTCGCGTCTGCGGCCGGCCCGGTGGCCGTCCCGTCCTGGTCGGCGAGCTCACCCATGTCGCGTCATCCTTGTGTCCGGTGTCGGTTGCCTAGTTCGGGAAACACAACGTCCCGCCGCAGCGGGACGCTATCGCGCTCCATCTCCATCCGGGATTGCCCGGCCCTTTGCCTCAGGCTTCGTGCCGACCGTCGCCCGGCATCGTGCCGGGACGAGGGCGGCGGCCTCAGTTGCCCATCTTCCGGCCGCCTTGGAAGTACTCGTCCCAGTTCCAGTAGGAATTGCCGTTCAGGTCGGGCCAGTTGCCGACCTCGACCGCATAGGCCCAGCATTGGGCCAGGCCCATGTCCGAGACATGCCCGTCCACGTAGCACAGGTTGGTGCGGTTCCCCGGATGGCCCTTGCCGAAATAGGTCGTGCCGGGGGCATCGACGCCACCGCTGGGATTGCCCCAGAAGAATGGGCCGTCGTAGCTGCCGTTGCGCGGCAGGCCGACGGAGGCGGCCGGCGTGGGCCGCCATTTGTTGTCCCAGCGGTGGTCCAGGGTGCCGTCGCCAAAGAGCCAGGCCTTGTTGTGGACCGTGTTCAGCTTGCCCGGGATGTCGCCGTCGTAGCCGGCCCCATAGTTGAAGCCATTGACATTGGCGCCGAGATAGTTGCTCATCGCGTAGGTGTTGGCCCAGGCGCTGTGGGTCAGCTCCTTCGGATCGACCACGGCCATGGTGTTGGGACAGTGCAGGAAGGTGCCGGCCCGCTTGGCGCTGTCGTAGTTGTCGTAGCGCTTGACCCAGGTCGACCAGTCGGGCTCGCCGGTCTGGTAGGTGTGAGCTTGGGCGGGCGAGCCGTTGTACGGGAAGAAGCCGCTGTAGTCGCTCGCATAGATATGCCCCCACAGCCCGAGCTGCTTGAGGTTGTTCTTGCAGACGATCGAATGCGCCGTCTGCTTCGCCCGCTTCAGCGCCGGCAGCAGCAGCGCCGCCAGGATCGCGATGATGGCGATGACCACCAGCAGCTCAATCAGGGTGAACCTGATGGGGCGCTGTCGACGGTCAGCATCGGCAACCGGTCGGCAAAGCAGCGTATTCATGCCATTGCCCTTTCCGCGCTCCCCAGGAACAGATTTCCATGTGCCCATGGGCCAATTATACCCGACGGCGCGGCCCGGCGCAAGAGCCATGTATTGGGAACCGTTGCATTTGTGGCCGCCGGTGCGATGCGGTCTCCCGTAGCCACGCGCCGAGCCCAGGGGGGGCCCGGGGCATGGCGCGGGACGGACCAAGCGGACCCAACGGACCCAACGGCCCCGGCATATTGCCCATGTTGCGGCCATCCTGGAAGGGGATGTCCGCTAATTGCTTGACGTCCAGCCCCATGTCAGGCTATTGGGTATGCTGGGATAGCGTCCCTGGTCAACGTGCCCGTCGAAATACAGGAGATTGAAGGACTTCCTGTTGCCGTGGCGGAGGATCAGCGCCGTGTCGCCCATCGCGTAGTTTCCGGGATCGCTATAGAACGTGGTGATCAGGGTGGGCGTGACATTGCCCGAGGAGACCAAGCCGCCGGCATTCCCGTTCCCGCCATAGCCATCCCCGCACAGGACCGTGTCGGTAGGCTTCTTGATGTCGTTCATATGGAGGCACTTCTGCATCGCGTTGGTTTCGCTGCCATGGCGCGTCTCGCGGTCGTTCAGCCATCCCCAGACATAGCGTGGACATCCATAGCTGGTCCGCCGCCGATCCTTGTAGAGGTTTTCGCTCGGGTCCGAGGGATTGCCGTAGCGCTGCAGACGGGAGCTGGGACACATGAAGATCGGACGCAACTCGGTGTCCGCACGGTAATAGTTGTCCCCCCAGGGATTGCCTTCGGGATAACCGTCGAAATAGCCCTGGATCCAGGACCAGATGTTGATGTTGGCATGATTGCCGTAGCTCGCCTGCGGGAAGTCGATTCCCGTATTGAGCGGCATGTAATAGGAGTTGTAGTCCGAGCTGTAGTGCATGAAGGTCAGGCCGATCTGCCGCATGTTTGATTTGCAGAGGATGGCCTTGGCCGTTTCCTTCGCCGACTGCAGCGCTGGCAGCAGCAGGGACGCCAGGATGGCGATGATGGCGATCACCACGAGCAACTCGATCAAGGTGAAGCGAGTTGCTCTCGGCTTCGTCCCCTTGGGGACTGCGCCGGGCGCAGCCAACAACCGGTCAATCAGGGAGAAGCTCATGGCTCGCTTTCGGAACACCGCATGAGGCGTCATGGCCAGGCCCTTTCCCGTCGTTCCCCTCCAAGGCTATTGTACCGAACCGCCCCGCCGTTTGCAAGGGCCAGGCCGGACCGCCCCTTTGGGAACCGTTGCATTTGTGGCCGCCGGTGCTATGCTGTCTCCCGTAGCCACGCGCCGAGCCCAGGGGGGCCCAGGGCATGGCGCGGGACGGACCAAGCGGACCCAACGGACCCAACGGGCGACCCCCTCCTGACGGATCGAGGACGAGCACGACGCGAAGCCCCGTGCAACGTAGGAGCCCGCTCCCGCGGGCGAACCTCTGTCTTCCGAAGAGCCAAGACGAGGACGAGGACGAGGACGAAGGGGAAGATGAAGATGAGCCATGGCGAGCGGCAGCGGCCCCCGACGATCATCGACCTTGCCCGGGCGGCGGGGGTGGGCAAATCGACGGTGAGCCGGGCCTTGCGGGGCAGCCCGCTGATTTCCGAGGGGACGAAGCGGAAGGTCCAGGCCGTGGCCCGCCGGCTGGGCTATCGTCCGAACATGGTCTTCTCGGTGATGGGCTCGGGGAACCGCCGGGGCGGGGCCCGGGATCCGCTGCCGGTGGCCTACCTCTACGATCAGGCGACGGATCTCGATCCGCAGGCGCCGGGCAGCGACTTCCACTTCCTCCGGGAGGCGGCCCCGCTGTATGGGTACACCCTGGATCCCTACAACCTGCGGGCGGCGGGGTCGGCGCGCGCCTTCGGGAAGATGCTCTACGCCCGGGGCTACTGCGGGGTCATCATCGGGCGGATCCTCGATGCCGCCTCGCTGGCCTATCGGCTTGACCTGAAGCGCTTCACCGTGATCTTCAGCACCAACACCTCCTGGGCGCATCATCATCACCGGGTCATCGGCGACGTCTACCTGGCCATCCAGATGGCCTGGGACAAGGCGGTCGCGGCCGGCTACCGCCGGATCGGGGTGTCCGCCTGCCGCCACCAGCCCCCGCTGCCCGACGACGAGATCCGGGTCGCCGCCGTCCTCCAGCGCCAGCTCCGCGATGCCGACGCCGTGGCCGCCATTCCCCCCTTCATGGGAGAACCCGGAGACGTGGCGGCGTTCCGGGAGTGGTTCGGGACATGGCGTCCCGACGCCGTGATCGGCTTCCATGTCGGACAATACTACCAGCTCCACGAGATGGGCCTGCGCATACCGGAGGACATCGGCTATGCCGGCCTGATTGTCCGTCCGGAAGATTCCTGGCAGCGGGGCATCAGCGGCATCCGCTTCCAGGACCGCGAGGTCGCCGAGACGACGTTCTCCATCCTCGACCAGGAGATCCGCAAGCGCATCCAGGGCATCCCCGGCCATGTCCTCTCGATCCACATCGAGCCGGAATGGCTCGCCGGACGCACTCTGCGCCGCGTCCCTTGAGCCCGCCCGGGGCGCGGTTTTCCGCCCCTACCTGCCCTTGCAGTCGGCGCCCCAGAGGAGCTTGTGGAGCTGGAGCTGGAGGCGGACGGGCAGGCGGTCGGCGAGGATCCAGGCGGCCAGCTCGGCAGGATCGAGCAGGCCCCAGGCGGGACTGAACAGCAGGTTCGCGGTGCGTTCCGCCAAGCGATGCTCGCGGAGGATGCGGCGGGCGTAGTCGTAGTCGGCGCGGTGGGCGAGGACGAACTTGACCTCGTCCGGCGGGCGCAGGTCGGCGAAGTTCGCCACCCGCAGCTGGTCGGCCATGGCGCTGGACGGACACTTGACGTCCATGATGCGGATGGCCTCCGGGGGGAGGGGGGCGATCGGCAGGCTGCCGTTGGTTTCGACGAGGACGGTCAGGCCGGCGGCGGCCAGGGCGCGGCAGAGGTCGGGGGTGGCCGCCTGCGCCAGGGGTTCGCCGCCGGTGATCTCGACGAGGGGCACGGCGGCGGCGACGGCGGCGGCCGTCAGGGCGACGATGCTCCGCGTCGCGCCGACGGCGGGGTCGCGGGCTTCGCGGGTGTCGCAATGGCGGCAGTCGAGGTTGCAGCCGGCGAGGCGGATGAAGAAGCATGGCCGACCGGCCCAGGTCGACTCGCCCTGGAGGCTGAGGAAGGTCTCGGCGACGCGCAGGAGGGCCGGTCCGTTCCCCGGCCCGGGGGCGGGCCTACTCGTCCTCATGGTAGGTGGCCCCGGCGCCGGGGCTCTCGCAGACCCGGATCCGGGCGATGCGCAAGGCCCCGTTGTTGAGGCGGGCCGAAAGGCGCTGGAAGATCATCGCCGCCAGGCGCTCGCTGGTCGGGTTGTGCTCGCGGAATTCAGGCAGGTCGCTCAGGTTGCGATGGTCGAACTCGGCCAGGACCGCATCCAGCTCCTCGCGCAGGCGGCGGAAGTCGCAGGCGATGCCCAGGTCGTCCAGCCCCGGCGCGCGGACCACCGCCTGGACCACCCAGTTGTGCCCGTGCAGGCGGGCGCAGTTGCCGGGATAGCCGCTCAGGCAATGGGCCGCCGAGAAGTCGCGCTGGATGTCGATCTCGTACATGGCCATCAGTTCCAGTCGTCCCAGTCCCCGGCGCCACCGCCGCCGGCGGGCGGAGCGGTGGCTGGTGGGGTCGTGGCTGGCGGCGCCTGGGGCGCCGGATCCTGGGGCGTGGTCTCGGTGCCGCCGCCGAGCAGCTTGTTCCAGGCCTCGATGTCCGCGGCGGAAGGCTGTTGTCCACGCACCGGTACGGACGGGGTCGGCGGCGGCGCGGCGGGCGGCGCCGGCGTGGCATCGACCGCCACGGCGGCGGGCGTGTCCTCGGCCGATGCGTCGGCCGCCGCCGCCGCATCGGCGGCTTTCGGGGCGTTGGGATCGATGCCCAGGATGCCCTCGTCCGGAATCGACGCGGGCCCCGTGAACTGGTCGGCGGCGGCCACCCGGCGGAAGGCCAGGGACGGTGCGACCCCGCTGTCGCCGAAGAGGGTGAACTTCAGCGTGTAGCTGGGATCCGCGCCCGGCCGCACCGGCACCCGGAAGAGGAGCGTGTAGCGCCGGTCAGGACTGGTCTTCTCCAGTTGCCATGCCCCGGCATCGTAATCTTTGTCGTCGGTTCGCACCGCCAGGCAGGGATACTGCCGGCCGGCCCCGTCCTCAAGGACAAAGTCGTAGAGCCCCAAGGTCCGTCCAGGATCGAGCCGGACGACAACCGCGGCATGGCCAGCGTCGGCGATCGCCGAGGGCTCCGGTTCATGCGGGTTGACATTGGCAATCGCCAGGGGCTGGTCCGGATGTTCCGGGGCGGCCTCGGCGGCCAGCACCCAGCCCGAACGGAAGCGGACGCGCGTCGGCTGCCTGGCGGCCTCCGCCTGGGCCCAGGCAGACGGGCCGCACATGCCCCCCCCCGCCAGCAGCCAGCCGCCAAGCAGGAGTCCGCCCCATCCCCGAAAAGCCATTGCCTTCATGGTGATTTCCCTGCCTCGCCGCTGCGGCCGTTCCCGATCAAGTCGTGCGTCATTCTATCACCGGCCGCGGGGGAATGCAATCGCCCGGGGATGACAATTTTGTCAGGCGTGTTATAGTATCGGCTCTGGTCGTCCTTTTGTCCCAGGAGGGTTTGCATGCCGCCGCCGATGGAGAATCTCCAGCTTCAGGTCCTCTCGCATATCAGCCGGGCGCTGGTGCACAGCCGGGACGTCTCGGCGCTGTTGCGCGAGGTCCTGGATGTGATCACCCACGACCTTGGGGTGGAGCGCGGAACCCTGACCCTGCGCCATGGCGAGGTGCTGGTGATCGAGGCGGCGAGCGGGCTGACCGAGGTGGAGATGAAGCGGGGCCAGTACCGGATCGGCGAGGGCATCACCGGCAAGGTGGCGGCCTCCGGGAAGTCCTGCCTGATTCCGGACATCGGCAAGGAGCCGGGCTTCCTGGACCGGACGAAGGCGCGCCGGAACGCCAGCCGCATGGCCTTTCTGTGCGTGCCGATCAGCCAGCACGGCGAGGTCATCGGCACGCTGAGCATCGACCATCCGCCGGGCTCCGAGGAGGTGCTGCAGGGGCTGCTGGGCTTCCTCGAGACGGTGGCGAACATCCTGGCCGATGCGGTGGCGACCTTCCGCACGGAGATCAAGGAGCGGGAGCAGCTGAAGGCGGAGAACGAGCGGCTGCGGCAGGAGCTGGGCAGCCAGTTCCGCCCGAGCAACATCATCGGCAACTGCGGCGCGATGCGCCAGGTCTACGGCATGATCGCCCAGGTCGCGGAGAGCCCGGCGACGGTGCTCATCCGCGGCGAGTCGGGCACCGGCAAGGAGCTGGTCGCGCGCGCCATCCACTACGCCAGCGAGCGCAAGAACCGCCCGTTCGTGGCGGTGAACTGCGCCGCCCTGCCCGAGAGCCTGATCGAAAGCGAGCTCTTCGGCCACGAGAAGGGCTCCTTCACCGGGGCCACCGCCCAGCGCAAGGGCCGCTTCGAGCTGGCCAATGGCGGCACCCTCTTCCTCGACGAGATCGGCGACATCGGCCTGCCCGTCCAGGTCCGCCTCCTCCGCGTCCTCCAGGAGCGCACCTTCGAGCGGGTCGGCGGGCATGAGCCGGTGAGCGTCAATGTCCGCGTCATCGCCGCCACCAGCCGCAACCTCGAGGAGAAGATCGCCGACGGCAGCTTCCGCGAGGACCTCTACTACCGGCTGAACGTCTTTCCCATCAGCCTGCCCGCCCTGCGCGAGCGCAAGACCGACATCATCCTCCTGGCCGACCACTTCCTCGAGAAGTACAACAAGCTGTACAACAAGCAGATCCGGCGCATCTCGACGCCCGCGATCAACATGATGACGGCGTACCACTGGCCGGGGAACGTGCGCGAGCTGGAGAACAGCATCGAGCGGGCGGTGCTGATGAGCGGGAACGACGTGATCAGCGGCTACGACCTGCCGCCGTCGCTGCAGACGGCCCAGGAGACGGACACCCGGATCATCCCGGAGAGCGGCGTCGACCTGGCGACCATGGTCGCCTCGTTCGAGCGCGAGGTCATCGTCGACGCCCTGAAGACCCATCGCGGGAATGTCGCCGCCGCCACCCGTGCGCTGGGCACCACCCAGCGCATCCTGCACTACCGCATCGGCAAGCT
>CAZBDL010000076.1:0-10841 GCA_964490525.1 uncultured Victivallales bacterium
CTGAACGCCAAGGTCCTCGCCGCCGATCCCGCCTGGGGCTTCCTCGACGCCAAGGGCAAGCCCCTGTACATGGATCCGGCGTCCGGGGCCAATGGCGCCAGCCGCCTGGTCGTCCTCCGGCCCAAGCTGCCCAAGGGCCTGGATTGGGCGGACATCACCCATGTCGTCGTCGACAACGGTTGCGGCCTCGCCGCCGCCGAGGTCGACCTCTCCCTCGACTGAGCCCTCCTCACGGGCCGGGCGGTTCCCCGAGGGGGGGAAAGCCGCCCGGCCCGGAATCTTCGTCATGACGCCACTTGCAGGCAAGGCCGCATGGCAAAAACCCCTTGAAACCGACGCCCGATCCCAGTATAATGCAACAGTGCGACAGTATTGTTTCCAATGATCTACCTAGCCGAGGAGGGCTGGTCATGGATGTTCAGGATGTAGGCACATCGCGCCGGAGATCCGGTCGGAGGCGTCGTCCCGGTCGCTTCACCCTGATTGAGCTGCTGGCCGTGCCCGGCGCAGTCCCGGCAAGGACGAAGCCGAGAGCAACCCGATTCACGTTGATCGAGTTGCTGGTGGTGATCGCCATCATCGCCATCCTCATGGCCATTCTCATGCCCGCCCTCAGCCGGGCCCGCGAGGTGGCGCGGACGGCCGTGTGTATCAACAACCTCAAGCAGCAGTTCCTTGGCTGGCTGAGCTACACGGACGACTACGACTGGCTGACCATGTACAATTCCGGGGCCTGGGCCAATGGCCTGGAGGAGGTCACCGGAGACACCTATTGGTGGATCACCCTAATCAAGCCCTATGTCGGCATCCAGCAAACCCTGGACATTACCGACTGGTCGACCGAGGTGACCTGGGATCGCTTTCCCGCCAACAGCATCTTCTGTTGTCCGAGCAACCAGAAGACGGATCGGGAAATCCGCCTGGGCCCCTACGGCATGCATTTTTATGGCTTGGGCGGCGTTCGTCCGGACGGCACCTATCCGCGCTTCACCAAGATGGCGCATGCCAAGCCGGAGATGGCGCTGATCGGCGACGGCATGGCGGGCTGGGATGACGGACTGGGCCATGGCCAGCCGGGCCCGCGCCTGCTTGGCGATGCGGCTGGTCAATGGTACTGGATGGGCTGGCGGCACAGCAACCGGGCCTGCCTGGTGCATGCCGACGGGTCGGCGACGAGCCTGAACCGGGCGCAATGGAACGATTATCCTGGCGACGACACCAAGGGCCGATGGAGGCTGAGGTAAGGGAACATGCGTACCACAAGGACAACCGCCCTGGCGGCCGGACTGCTCGTGCTCGCCGCGGCATCACAGGCCGAATACCGCATCCGTCCCGATGCGAACACGCTCTGGGCGGAGACCTGCAGCAACGTCCGCCTCGGGCCGGCC
Organism: uncultured Victivallales bacterium; assembly: GCA_964490525.1. Classification (GTDB taxonomy): domain Bacteria; phylum Verrucomicrobiota; class Lentisphaeria; order Victivallales; family CAZBDL01; genus CAZBDL01. The sequence goes on from CAZBDL010000076.1 coordinate 1,389, forward strand.
GAAGACATGGACGCCTGGCGGAACAACCAGGTCGAGATCCAGGAGATGGCCCAAGGCGGGCTGATGTTAACCGGCAGGAAGGCCGACGATGACCAGGTCAGCACCGGCCGCTGGGTCGCCCTCGACCCCGCCTACCCATATGTCGTGCTCGACATTGCCGGCGTGAAGCACGGCGACGGCTATCGCGGCCTGACCTTCTGGATCCTCGAACATGCCGCCCCGCCCGCGGGTTTCGGCACCAACCTTCAGGCCGGCATCTTCATCTGGAATGCCATCACGCCGCTGCATCCGTTGCGGGCCGACACGCGCGATGGCTTCTTCCGCGTGGATCTCCACAATGTGACCGTCGCCCTGCGCTCGGTCAAGATGGTCAAGGCGCCGGAATGCAATGTCCAGATGCTCCCCGCCGACCCCGCGCGCATGACTATGGCCCCGGGAGACGAGGTCATCCTTCGCGCGGTCCTGCCGAAGGGGGCCGAGGACGTGACGGTGACGCTGTCGCAAGGCGACCCGAGCCAACGGCTTGCCATCAACGGGCAGGCGACGGTCCAGCTCAAGCCGGTCGATGCCCAGGACAGGATCTGGGAAGTGCGCCTGACCTTGGAGCGCATCGATGGATTTCCCGAGCCGGTCGCCAAAGAGGGGCAGATTCTCCTGCGTGCCCTGCCGCTGGGCGAGGGCCTGCCCAAGGCCATCTGGTCGCCGACAACCATGCCGGTGACCTGTATCCGCCAGCCCTGATGAAGAGCCCATCTGCCATGAGCACCTGCCTGCCGCCGGACCAGACCGCGCCTCCACCGGAGCAGGAGGGATTGCTCCATGCCTTCAGCTTTACGTCCGACCCGCTGGCGGCGGGCTGGATCCCGACCCGGGACGACGGGGATGCCCAGGGACTGGCCTTCCTGCCCTCCGAGGGCAGCTACCGCAGCAAGGGGGGCGGCTGGATGGGACCGCGGATACCCTGCCAGGACACGCCATGGCAGTTCTACCGCCTTTCCTTCGACGCCCATGCCGATGATCAGGGCGGCCTCTGGTCGGCGACGTTCCAGGATGCCCTTGGCGAAACGATCGTCTCGGACGTGTATTCGGGCATCGATCCGCATCCCGATTGGCAGCGTCACGAGGGAATCTTCCGCGGCCGCGAGGGCGCGGCAACCTTTGCCATCGGCTTCCACTTCCGCGGCGAATATGGCCTTCGGAATCTGCAGGTCGAGGCGGTTTCCCGGAACGATGTCCTGGCGTGGGCCGACCGGCTCTACGCCCGCATGCCCGCCCTCGCCTACCAGCCTCAGCCGGAGCGGTGGCAACGCCTTCCGGCAACCCGTGCACGGCTGTGCGCCGGAACGCCCCTGCGCCTCGTCATGCTCGGCGACTCGATCGTCAACGACACCGCCAATGGCAACTTCGATGCCCTCCTCAAGCGCCGTTGGCCCCACGCCACAGTCCAGGTCGTCCCGGCCGTCAAGGGCTGCACCGGGTGCTGGCATTATGCCACCGAAGAGGGATTCCAGGTGTACGTCCAGGCCACGGAGCCGGACCTGCTCGCCATCGGCGGAATTTCCCATCGTAACGACATCGACGCCATCCATCGGGTCATTCATCTGGCCCGCGAACGCATCGGCTGCGAGATGCTCTTGATGTCCGGGCCTTTCGGCCATGACTGGCGCAACTGCGCCGACAGCCCATACCGTCCTCCCGTGGAACGGGGCGCTCCCATCCAGAAGCCCTTCGACAGCCAGCTCGAGGCCTTGGCCGACGCCGAGGGCATCGCCTTCCTCGACCTGGGCACCATCTGGAACCGCTATCTGGCCGCCTCATGCGTGCCTCCCGGCTGGTTCCATCGCGACGAGATCCACGCCAACGACCGCGGCAAGCAAGTGCTGGCCAGGATCATGGAACAGTTCTTCGCTCCTGAATAGCCTGGCCCTGAGACGTTTCCGCAGCATTCTCGCGGCAAAATTTTTTTACCCATATTGTGCAACATTTCATGCAAAGGTGCACCATGAATCTCCGCAAGGCAGGCGTAACCCTGGCCATCGACAGCCGCGGCCGATATGCCATGACCGTCCACGACGGCAAGCTGGGCTGGCGCGACATGGCCCTGGGGGTGCGGACATCCACCGGCGAATCGTTCCTGGACAAGGCGTCCGTCCGCAAGGCCGCCAACGGAACGGTGGTGCTGCGGGGAGAGCATCCCGCCCTCGGGCTCGCCGAGGAGACCCACTTCGAGCTGCTCCCCGGGCAGGCGCTGGCCGTGTCCCGCGCCCTGACGCGGACTGCGTCGGGCAGCGTCACCGTCATGGCCGCGATGGCAGGACGCCTCGGTGGCCAAGGCGGACCGGTGTTTGCGGACAACGACCTGTTCCGGTCACGGTTCGCGCACATGGACAACCTGCGCACGGAATGCTATCCCTGGAGCCGTCCGGAGGCCCCGTATGTGCGGGCACTGCCGCGCACGCCGACCTGGTTTGGAGATCAGGAGAGCGTGGCGCTGCCGTCAATCCTGTACACGAACGACACGTATGGCGAGATGCTCATCGAAGGACAGCTCGCCCAGGATGTCTCGCGGATGCGTTGGCGGCTGTCGGCTGGCCCAGAGGCGATCTTCGCCGAGCATGCCATCGAATGGGACCTGTACAGCGGCGGCATCCTCCTCCAGCAGGGCGAGTGCCTGCGCCTGGAGCCGCTCTACCACCAGATCCTCGGGCCGGGCCATCCCCAGCATGCCTTTTCCGGCTACCTGGACGAGGTCGTCCGCCGCAACCGCTTCCGCCAGGAGCGCAACTGCCTGCACCACGAGGCCATGTACTGCAACTACAACTACGGCGTGTACATGGACTTCGACGCGAAGGCCCTGCTCCGGCGGGCGGACATCGTGGCCCGCCACCTGCCGGGCATCCGGCACTACCTGCTCGACTGCGGCTGGTACGAGGCCGCCGCCCCCGGCTGGCCCGACACCGCCTTCTTCCTCGACCGGCCCCTCTACGACCGGCGGAAGTTTCCCCGCGGCCTGAAGGTCTTCGCCGACCAGCTCAAGCGGCGCGGCCTCAAGCCGTCGATCTGGTGGACCCCGACCGTCGACCTCCATTCCGGACTGGCGCGGAAACACCCGGAATGGCTGGCCAAGGACGCCACCGGCGCGCCCTACCGGATCGGCCCGGCCGGCTATCTCGATTACGGCCATCCCCAGGCCCGCGACTTCCTCCAGGACTGCTTCCGCACGATCTTCGGGGACTGGGGCTACCAGGGCATGAAGATCGACTTCTGGTGCCAGAGCGTCGAGTCCCGCATCCTGCGCTACTCCGCAGGCCATGGCCTGCAGTGGCGCGACTGGCTGCTCGGCACCATCCGCGACCACCTGCCCGAGGACGGCTTCCTGATGACCTGCGTGGCCATGGCCATGGGCAACCCCTTCCTCGGCAAACATGCCCACACCTACCGCTGCTGCAACGACGTCGGTGCCGCCTCCTGGCGCGAGCACGTCAACGCCAGCATCTGGATCCAGCCTCTGTTGTCCTTGGGCGGACGCCGGACCTGCCTGCTCAACGTCGACGGCATCGGCGTCAATCCCGAACTTACCGACGCCGAGAACCTCCATCGCCTGACCTACGGATTCATCACCATGGGCAGCCTGGAGATCGACGGCAAGATGGAGCTGCTCCGCCCGGACCAGATGGATTGGCTGCGGCGGGTGACCACGGACATCGACCGCGGGCACCCGGTCGTCTGTCCGGACGACGACTGCTTCACGGGCCAGCCCCTGCCGAAGGCCCTCTATGTGGACTACCCGGAAGGCAGCCGGACGCGCCGTCGCGGGATCCGCAAGCACATCGCCCTGTTCAACTGGGATGACCGGCCGCGCTACGTCGGCTATCCCGCCGAGCAGCTTGGGCTGTCGGGGACGACGACCGTGCGCGATTTCTGGACCGGCGCCGAGCGGACGTTGCCTGCGGGCGACCTTTGCGAGCGCCTCGACGGAAGGTCCGCGCGCCTCTACGAGGTAGGGGGCTGAACCCGGCAACCGAGCGACCGTCCAACATCGACCGACAACCCAACGGCCTGAATGGCCAGGAGGAACAATAATCATGGGCACGACGACGAAGGCCAGCGCAACGGAACGCGATGCCTGGGTGGACGGGATTCTCCGCGGCATGACCTTGGAGGAGAAGGTCGGACAATGCTTCATGGGCAACTTCTGCGGGGTGGATTCGGCGGCGCATGTGCGGGAGCTGGTGCGGCGGCACCGCTTCGGCGGCCTGCAGCTTTCCCTGGTGTTCCAGACCTTCGTGCGCGGCGGCAACTACAAGCCCTGCAAAGTGGCGCGCTGGCGGCCCGCCATCGAAATCGCCCGCTGGCTGCATGAGATCGGCCGGGCCACCTACGAGGAGACCGGCGTGCCCTCGTTCATCGGCATCGACCGCGAGGCCGGGGCCGGCATCCTGCGCAGCTGCCGCATCAGCGAGTTCCCGACCTGCATGGGGTTTGCCGCCGCCGGCGATCCCGCGCTGCACTACCGGGCCGCCCGCATCGACGCCCGCGAGACCAAGGCCATCGGCGCCAACATGATCTATGGCCCGGTCATGGACCTGGCCACCAATCCGGCCAATCCCGAGGTCGGCATCCGCCCCTATTCCAACGATCCCGAAGTGGCCGGGCGCTTCGCCGCCGAGTACATCCGCGCCTGCCGCGAGGAAGGCGTGGTCTGCACGCCGAAGCATTTCCCGGGCCGGGGCCGCGGCTGCTCCGACGCGCACCTCGAGCTGGAGACCGTCGACACGCCCCGCGAAGAGTACGAACGCACCGACCTGCGCTCCTTCGAGCTGGCCATCGCCGCCGGCGCTCCCGGCATCATGGTCGCCCACACCCATTACACCGCCTACCAGCCGGATCGCCGTCCCGGCACCCTCTCGCGCGAAATCATCACCGACCTGCTCCGCGGCCAGCTCGGCTTCCAGGGGCTGATCATCCCGGACACCATGACCATGTTCGCGGTCTCCAAGAACTACGAGGTGCCCGAGGCCGTGGTCATGGCCCTCGAGGCGGGCATCGACCAGCTCTTCATGAAGGTCGAGAACCTCTACCGGCCATGCTTCGATGCGATCCTCGCCGCCATCCGCTCGGGACGCCTCACCGAAGAGCAGATGGACGCGAAGGCGCGGCGTGTCCTCGTCGCCAAGTGGGATGCCGGCCTCACCGCCCCCGTCGAATTCGATGCCGACCGCGTCGCCGCCATCCTCGCCGACCCGGAAAGCAAGGCTGTCGCCCGCGAGGTGGCGCGCCGGTCCGCCGTCCTCGTCAAGCGTGGCTCGTCAGTCCCTTTGCGGCTGGAGGAAGGGGAAAACCTCCTGGTCGTCGACCAGCGCACCTTGGGGGCGATCCTGCACAATGATCCGGAGCGGCGGCATGACGAGGTCTACCGCCTGATCCGGCAGCGCCACGCCAACAGCACCTTCCTGCTGGTCGACACCACCCCGACCGAGGATCAGATCTACGAGGCCGAGGCCCTGCTGCACAATGCGGCCCGCATCGTCATCGTCCTGCGCGGACGCAATCCCGCCCTGGCCGAACTGTTCTGCCGACTGCGCGACCTCGACAAGGTGCCCGGCGGCGGCAAGGTGCCGATCATCGTCCTGAACTTCGGCGTGCCCTACATCCTCGGCAACGAGATCCAGGGCATGGATGCCGCCATCCAGCACTTCGACTGCACCGACACCACGGCCGAGGCGGCGGTGGAACTTCTCTTCTCAGGCACCTCGGACGGCGGCACGTTGCCGGTCGACGCCAGCCAGGCCTATCCAAAGGGACACGGACTCTGATGCCACGATGCCGCCCAGCCTCGGCTTCCTCACTGACGCGGTGCGTCGCCATCCCGATGCGCCGTGACCGAATGGAACTGGCGAAAGGGACTCGTCTTGCCGAGGGCGGCGGCAAGCAGCTTGACCATCGCCTGCGCCAGCTCGACCAGCGAAAACTGGAACCGGAACACCGGCGCGGCAAAATGAACCGGCAACTCCAGGTTGGTGACGACGGCAACGTCGGGACGGCTATCCGAGTCGCGGGCCAGGACATCGACGAAGCCTGCCCCGGTGATGTCCTCGCACAGCACCCAGGCCTCCGGACGATCCGCTGGCGGGCATTCCGCCAGGAAGCCCCGGGCCGATGCCTGCCCGCCGGCAAAATGGCCGCCAGGCGTGTCGGCGGCGCAGGAGACCGACACGGGCAAGGGCAGATCCAGTCCGTTGCCGGCCAGATGGGCATGGGCGGCAAGGAGCTGGACGTCGAACCCGCTGTTCGCCGGAAAATGCCAGCCCAGCCGCCGGTGCCCCAAGCCATGCAGCCACAGCATCGCGTCAAGCACATACTGCCGGGAATTGAAACTGACATAGGACGTCGCCGGGCATTCGGTGATCGTCACCGCCGGAATCGGCAACTGGACATCGTAGAGGGCACCCGCCAACAGGCCGTCGATCCGGCCGCAGGCCATCGCCTCGGCCAGCCCGGGATAGTGGCACGTCTCCGGAAACCAATGCTGACCGTCGGCATAATGGAACTCGCTGGTGCAGCCATGCCGCTGCAGCTCTTGGCAGGCCTCATGGAAGACCCGTGCCAGGAACCCCCCTTGCCCCGCCGGCGGGGAAAGGATGCCCACCGTCCACAGCCGCTCCTGCCGACCGGCTTGGGGATCGACCACCAAGGTACCCGCCTTCGGACGGCGCTGGATCACCCCGTCCAACGCCAGTTGCCGCATCGCCGTCGTGATCGAGTCGTTGCTCAGCCCAAGCTGCTGGCGCAGTTCCGCCTGCGTCGGCAGCCGACTGCCCGCGACCAACTGACGCGCCTGGATCAACCGCAGGATCGACTGATATGCCTGCAACGAACGTGGACGCTCGGCGAGCTGCCGCGAGCGCCTGGGTACATCGGCAGACTTGGCTTTGGTGGTTCTCATCCGAATACAGTTACACGTGGATTCGGAAAATGCTAGCCTGCATGGCCATTTCCCTTGACATCGTCATCACTTATGACACGTTATTCGGTATGAATATTCTATATATGCGGTCTTAATGATGCCCTGACATTGCCTTGAAGTCACCTTCGTTCAATTCATACGCAAAGGGAAGGATCCGCCATGAAGAGCCACGCCCGCCGCCGACTCACCGCCCTGGCCTGTGGATGCACGCTGGCCACCCTTGCCGCTGCGGGTGCCGCCGAGCCTCTGCGTCCCTCTCCGTTGACGGGAAAGATCGCGCTGGACGGCAAGCTGGACGAGGCCGCCTGGCAGGCTGCTCCGGCGCAGACGGACTTCCGGGGACTGAGCGCCCGTTCCGATGCGAACGTGCCGAACCCGGCCCAGACCACCTTCCGCGTCCTCGCCGACGAGGCCGCAGTCTATCTGGGCATCACGGCCATGGAGCCGGACACGGCGCGGCTGTCGCGGCAGAACCATGGGCGCAACTCGGTGGCGCTCTTCGCACAGGATGTCGTCGAGGTCTTCCTCGACCCGACCGGCAAGGGCATCACCTACTACCAGTTCGCGGTCTCCTCCGGCAACAGCCGCTTCAGCGCCTACTTCATCGAGTCCGGCCGCACCTCCGGCGGCGCCTACGATCCGGAATGGGCGTCCACCGTGGACATCGGAGCCGACCGCTGGACGGTGGAAATGCGCATCCCGATGAGCGCCTTCTACAAGACCCACGCCCGTGACATCGTCGACGCCTGGCGCCTGAACGTCACCCGCGAGCGCCAGAGCCAGCCGTTCGAGCTGACCACCTGGATGCCCCTGGTGCGCAGCTTCCACGAGTCCGCGGCCTTCCACGTCGGCCACGGCTTCCCGCGCAAGGACGGAGCCTTTGACCTGCGTCTCGATGGCCTCACGGGGATGATCATGGAGATGCGCCCGGACGGTGGCAACGCCGAACTGAAGGCCAGCCTGGTGGCGGGCGAGGGGGCGCGTGGCCCCGCCTTGGTTAGGCTTTGCGACGAGTCTGGCAAGATCCTCGCCGAGGCCCGGGTCGAGGCGACGGCCGAACTGACGCCGGTGACCTGGGAGCGGGTGGCGGTGGCGGCGCCCGGCAAGACCACCTTCATGATGCAAGTCCTCGGTCCAGACGGGCAGCTCCGTCAGCAGCACTATGGCGAGACGCGGGTGGAGTACGAGCCGCTGGCGGTCACCGTCACCGAGCCTGTCTATGGCAACTGCATCTTCCCGGATGAACAGGTCGACACGGTGCGGGCGCAGGTCACGGCCCAGTTGCCGGCCGCCCTCCTGGAGGGGGCCGCCGTCCGCGCCAGCCTGCGCCTCGGCGACCAGGAAATCGCCGCCGCCGTCGGCACCTTCACCGACCGGACATGGCGCTTCTCCCTGCCAGTGCCGGGCCTGGCCGACGGCGACTACGGGCTGCACCTCGAGGTGCGCAAGGAGGATGCCGTCCTCGCCTCCAGGCAGGTTCCCCTGCGCAAGCTTCCGCCCTTGCCCGGCGGCACGGTGGTGCGCATCGACGCCGACAAGAACCTGGTGGTCAACGGCCGCCCCCTCTTCTTCCGCAGCTGGTACGGCGGCACCACCTGGGGCGTCAGCCAGGCCTTGCGCGAAAAGTACCAGGGCCGCCCTCTGACTCTTGCCATCAACGGCTGGGACTGCATCGTCGACGTCATGGCCGAGCGCATCGATTCCGCCGACGACCAGCGCAAGCTGCTTGATGTGATGCCCTCCGACAAGGTCATGGCCGAGACCCGCCGCCGCGTCGAGGAGGCGATGCGCAATCCCGCCACCTGGCTCTACTACATCACCGACGAGCCCGAATACCGGCCGCTCTCCCCGGTCTACCTCCGCCACCAGTACCTGCTCATCAAGGAGATCGACCCCTACCATCCGGTGCTGATGTGCACCAACGAGCCCGCGAAGTACGCAGGCTGCGCCGACATCCTGGCCCCGGATCCCTACACCAGCCCGGTGGTCGATGCCGACGGCAAGCGCTCGATGCTCAGCCCGAAGATCGTGCGCAAGGCGATGCAGGACGTGATCAACGTCGGCACCGTCGCCCCGTGGTGCATTCCCCAGGCCTTCACCTTCTACTTCCAGGACGACCAGGCGGACTACCCGAACTTCCTCGAGTACCGTTGCATGACCTATGCGGCGGTCGTCAACGGCGCCAAGGGCATCTGGCCGTTCATCTACTGCGACCATTTCAACACCCCGGACCTGCGCCTCGGGTGCAACCAGGTCTTCGAGGAACTGGCCGGGATCGAGCCTTGGCTGGTTGCGCCCGGCGATCCGGCCAAGGTCGTGGTCGCGGCCCCCGAGGAGGGCGTCGACGCCTATGTGCGGACCGTCGACGGCGTCACCCTGCTCGTCGCCGTGAACCTCCTCGACCGCCCGGCCGAAGCGAGGATCGCCTCGCCGGCCCTGACCGGCATCGATGCGCTCGTCGGCTACCGCCAGGCGGGCGGGGTGGG
>CAZBDL010000077.1:0-10813 GCA_964490525.1 uncultured Victivallales bacterium
GTAGCCGCCCATGACGAGCGAGAATTCCGCCACCCCCGACGCTCCCGTTCCGGCCGAAGTTGCCGTGGCCTCGCCGCGGCGGCGGGCCTGGCGGCGGTTCTTGGCGGACCGTCCGGCGGCGGTGGCCTTGGCAGTGCTGGGTCTGTATCTGCTCACCGCATTCTTCGGGGAGATCTACAGCGTGGCGTGCCGCCATGCCGGCCGCATGCCCGTGTATGAGCGTGGCGACATGGAGGCGCGCTTCCAGCCACCGGGGGCGGCGCACTGGTTCGGCACGGACTATCAGGGGCGCGACGTCTTCTGGCGGGCGATGCATGGCGTGCGCACGGCGGTGAAGATCGGGCTGGTCGCCTCGCTGCTGGCGGCGGCGATCGGGGTGACGCTGGGCCTGCTGGCAGGGTACTTCGGAGGCTGGGTCGATGACCTGGTGGTGTGGTTCTACAGCGTCTTCGCGGCGATGCCGACGCTGCTCTTCGTGCTCGCCTTCTCGCTGCTGCTGACCAAGGGCTTCCTGGTGCCGGGGGCGGCGGCGCTGTTCCGTGGCCTGGCGGCGGCGACCAACACCGACCCCGGCATGCTGGCGCTCTACTTGGGCATCGGGCTGACCGGCTGGGTGAGCCTCTGCCGAGTGGTGCGGGGTGAGGCGATGCGCCTGCGCGAAACGGCCTACGTCCAGGCCGCCAAGGCACTCGGCTATGGCCCGGCCCGCATCCTCTGGCGGCACATCCTGCCCAACCTCTTCCATGTCGTCATCGTCTACTTCACCCTGCGCTTCGCCTTCGCAGTGATGACCGAGGTGATCGTCAGCTATCTCGGCCTCGGCGTCCAGATGGAGCCCAGCTGGGGGGTGATGATCGCCGACGGACAGCAACGCCTGTGGCGCGGGATCTGGTGGGAGGTGGGCGGCGCCACCGTCCTGCTCTTCGGGCTGGTGCTGGCCCTGAACATGGTCGGCGACGCCCTGCGCGACCACCTCGACCCCCGGCATTGATTTCCCGGCAAACGCCTTGTATGGTGATGGGTTACGGCGACATTCAACGGAAGGGTCATGCCATGCCTCTGCGACACGTCGGTCTTCTCGTGCTCTGCTCCGTCCTGCTCACCGGCTGGGGGGCGACGGCCCGTGGACAAGGCGACGACGAGCGCCGGGAGGCGCGGGCGGTCTGGCTGAAGGGGTTTGAGTTCTTCGAACAGGCGGAGGAGTCGGTCCGCCGCGAGAACCATGCCCAGGGGCTGGCGCAGTTCCGCCAGGCGCTGAGCTTGTTCGAGCAGGTGAAGGGGCGCTATCCGCGCTGGAACAGTGCGCTGATCGAGTACCGCATCTCCTTGTGCCGGAAACGGATTGGCGAGACCGAGACGACCCTGGCGCAACTGGGCAAGCCAGCCCCGCCGGAGCCCGCCGCCGCCTTGGCCGCCGCCCGGCATCGCATCGGCGAGCTGGAGAAGGCCCTGGGGGAAAGCCGCCGCGACCTTGACCGCGCCCGGGCCTCGCTCGAGCAGGCGCGCCGGGAGGCGGCGCGGGGAACGATGATCGCGGACGACCTCAAGACGCTGCTGGCGGAGAAGGCCGACCTGGAGAAGCGGACGGCCTCCCTCGACGCCGAGAACCGGCGCCTGCAGCAGGCGGTCGCGGCGACGCCGGCGGCCGAGCAGTTGCGGACGGAGCTGACGCATCACCTGACGGAGAACGAAGCCCTGCGCCAACGCCTGGCGCAGGCGCAGGACGAACTGGCGACGCTGCGCCAGACCTCCCAGGAGACCGCGCAAGCCAAGACGCAACTTCAGTATGACCTGGACCAGCTTCGGGAGAGCGAGGCGGCCAAGCTGCGCGAACGCGACAAGCTGGCCATCGACCTACAGTCCCTCGCCAAGATTGCCGGGGAGCGCGGCGCGGCCATCGAAGCCAAGGACGAGGAATTGTCCAGCCTTCGCCAAGGCGTCGCCCGCGAGAAGGAAGCCGCGGAGGCGCTGCGCCGCGACCTGCGCGAGCTGCGCGCCCGGGCCGGCAACGACGATCTGGCGGCGCGCCAGCTGGAGGTGGAGAACGAGCGCCTGCTGCAGGACGTCGAGACCTTGCACCTGAACCTGGCCAAGCTGGAGGGAGAGAAGGGGCAGGCCACGCGTCTGCTGGAGGAGCGTGCCCGGCGCATGGCCGATGTCGAGCGCCTGCTGGCGGCATCCGAGGCCGACCGCAAGGCCGCGCGCCAGGATCTCGAGACCGCCACCCAGCGGCTCCTGGCCGCCCAGCAGGAGCAAGCCCGGCACCAGGCCCGGATCGCTGACCTGGAGCAAGAGGGGGCCGCCGCCAAGGCGGAGCTGCAGACGGTCTCGCTGGACCTGGGGCGCCTGCAGGAAAAGAACAAGGCGTTCACGGAGCTGGCCCTGCAGAGCACCAAGCTGGAGCAGGAGAACCGCGAATTGCAGGGGCGGATCGCGGCGGCAGGCACGCGCCTCGAGCAGGCGGAAGCCGAGCGCACCGCCGCGCTGGCGTCGCGAGACACCGCCGCCAAGGCCCTCGCCGAACTGGAGGACAAGCGCGCGGACCTCGAGAAGCGCAATCTCGAACTGGTGGCCAGCGTCGGGCAGATCCCGGCCCTGCGCGAACAGTCCGCCCAGGCCCAGGAGCTGGCCCGAAAGGTCGATGAGCTGTCCCGCACGCTCAAGCAGCAGGAAGCCGAGAAGGCCTCCCTGATCGCCCAGGCCGAAAAACGGCAGGCCCAGGCCGAGGCCGAAAAGCGCAACCTCGAAGAGACGATCAGGACATCGCGGATCCGCTTCGAAGCCGAACTGACCACCGCCCGCCAGGCCGCCGCCAACCATGAGCGCGAATTGGCCGCCTTGCGCGAGAAGGCCTCCCTCAAGACCCCGACGGCTCCACCCCCGCCTCCCCCTCCTGCCGCCGATGCCGAGGCCCTGGCCAAACTGGCCGAGCGGGACGCTGAAATCACCTCGCTGAAACAGGGCCTGGCCGAGGCCACAACCCAGCGCGCCACCCTCGAGGCGGCGGTGCAGGAGCGTGACTTGCGCCTGGCCAAGCTGGCCACGTCGCCGTCGGCCACCGCGCCGCCAGAGCCGCCCCGGAACGTCGCCAACCACGCCGCCGCCGATCCCGCCGAGATTGCCGCCCTCCTCAAGGATGCCGTGGCGGCCGAGAAGGCGAACAAGCCCGAGTCCGCCATCTGGCAGTACCAGCAGGTCCTGCAGCGCGACCCGGACCATCTCGACGCCCTCTCCCGAATCGGCATCCTGGCGTCGGAAAATGGCCTCGACGACCTGGCCACGACCAGCCTGGAGTCCGCCTTGCGCCAGGAACCCGACAACATCGAGACGCTCCTCGCACTCGCCTTCACCTATCTGCGCCAAGGCCAACACTACCTGGCCCTCGGCGTCTTGGGACGAGCCACCGCCCAGGATCCGCGCAATCCCGACCTCCAGCGCTATCTCGGCATCGCCTGCAGCAACCTGGGCTGGACGGCGGCGGCCGAGCATCAGTTTGTGACCTCGTTCGAGCTGGATGGAAGCAATGCCGAGACGGCCTTCAACCTGGCGGTCCTGCTCGCCACGTCCGCCCCGGAACGCCGCGACGAAGCCCGCACCTGGTATCGCAAGGCCATCGCCTTGGGGGCCGAGACCGACCCCGGCATGGATGAACTCTTCAAGTAGCTCCACCACCTCCCCCCTGGTCCCGAAGGAGACAAGCCGTGAACCGGATCCTTTCCATCCTCTGCCTTGGCGTCATCGGCGTCATCATGGCCGGGCCGTTGTTTGGAGAACCAGACCGCGCGGCATCCATCGAGCCCAAGACCATTTGGGATCGTGGATTCGAGCTTTTTGACCAGGCCGAGGCGATGTCCCGGGAAGGCCAGCCGGATCGGGCCATCCAGCGCTTCACGGAGGCCATGGCCCAGTTTGACGAGATCCGGCGGCGGCATCCCGAATGGAACGCCAAGCTGATCCGCTATCGCCTCGCGGTCTGCCAACAGCGCCTGGCGGAGATGCAGGCGGCCATCGAGCAAGTCAACGCCGCATTGTCGATGCCACCATCCCCGCTTGCCGCCGCCACGCCCCTTCCCCTCGCCACCATGCCCGACGACGATGCCCCGGCCCTGGCCGAAACCGTCCGCGAGCGGGCCGCCCAGATGGATCAGATGGCCATCCTCACCGAGGAACTGGAGCATCTCCGCCAAAAGGACGAGGAGTTCACGCGGGTGGCCTTGTTGACCACCCGGATCGAGAACGACAACCGCACCTTGCGGGAGGAACGCGATGCCCTGGCCGCCCGCATTGCCGCCGCCGAAGCGGAACGGCAGGCCGCCGTCGACAACCAGGCCGCACTGCAAGCGGAGGCCGACGCCCTGGCGCAGGCCCTGAAGCGGCTCCAGCAGCACAACCAGGAACTGGAGAACGACGTCGCCCAGATGGCGGACCTGCGCGCCAAGGCAGAGCAAGCCGACCGCCTCGGGGAATTGGTTCCCGGATTGACCCGGCAACGCGACGAGGCCCAAGCGCAGGCGGCGGCGGCGCTCGCGGAGGCTACCGCCCTCCGGGACGCCCTCCTCCAGGCGGAAGCGCGCCTGGCGGCCCAAAGCCAGACGCAGGGCGACGCCCCGGCTGCCACCGACGCCCCTTCCGAGGTGCCCGAAGACGCGGCCGACATGGCGAGTCCCGGGACGCCATGAATCGGCTGCCCCAGGGATGGGGGGTCGTCGCCGTGCCCATGGCGGTGGCCGCCGCCGTACGGGCCTGGCTGCTTTTTGCCTGGTCCGGCTCCGCCTTCCGCTGGTACCACACGGTGTCGGGACTGGACATGATGACCCATGTCCGCGAGACGGCCGATTTTTCCCGTGGCGCCCGCGGCTTTTCCTTCTACAGCCTGCTGGCGGCGCCCGGCTACCTGCTGGGGGGTCCGGACGGCATGGTCGCGGTGCAGGCCATGCTCGGCATCGCCACCGCCGGATTGGTCGCCCTTGCCGCATGGCGGCTGTATGGGCACCGTGCCGCCGCCATCCTGGCGGGGCTGATCGCCGCGCTGTATGCGCCGGCCGCGATGTACGAACTGTTCCATCTGAAGGAATCGACCTACCTGTTCTCGGCGGCGCTGTCGCTGGCCATGCTTCTGGAGGCTCGGCATCGCCATTTTGCCCGCCCCTGGGCCTTGGCCGCCGGGGCCGCCGCCATGCTTCCCGCGACGATCCGCTTTCCGGGACTGCTCTGGGGCGGGGTCGCCCTCGCCTGGCTCGTCCTGGCCATCCGTCAGCACGACCTCTGCCATCTGCACCGTGAGGACGGCCCGCGTGGATTTGGCGCCCGCCTGCTGCGTCACTGCGCCTGGCCGATCCTGGGTGCCGCACTTGTCCTTGCCGCCGCCGCCGGCTTCAACGCCGCCCTGGGACACCGCCAACTGCCCTTCGGCAGCGGCGCCGGCATCGCCTTTTATCTCGGGGGCGTGGTCAACCCCAAGACGCAGGCACCGCCGGCCCCGTCCATGGCCACGCCGACCGAGCAACCGGCGGCGGATCCCGCCCCCGATCCCGCGCTCCGCAAGATCGCCGACCTCTTCCGCACCGTCGAACTTAGCAACAACCTGAACTACTACTTCGTCCGCGCCAACCTCCCGGGATTGGCCAGCCTCCTCGGCCCGCTGCTGTTGCTGCCCCTGGCCTTCACGGGACTGCTCCTGCTCATCTGGGAACGGCGCCTCGGCGCCGGCACGGTGCTCGTCGTCCTCTTCTTCCTCAGCTTCGCCTTGCCCATAGTGATCTTTGTTCCGCTGGCTCGCTACCGGCTGACGCTGCTGCCGGCCTTCGCCCTCTGGTCGGCCTTCGCCTGGGTGCGCCTGGTGCCCATCGTCGGCCAGCCCTGGCCGCGAAAGGCCTGGCTGACCGCCCTGGCCATCCTGGCCGTCCTGATGATCCTGCTCGGACCGCGCGGTGACCTGCCGTTGCGGGCCGACGACTATCTGGCCTACGCCCGTGCCTTGCGGCATGTCCCGGCACGGGCTGACGAGACCCTGCCCGCCCTGCTCATGGCGCACCAGCTCGCCCCCCGGCATCCGGCCGCCGTCCTGGCCCTGGCGCACGGGCACATGGCGCGGGGCGACTTTCCGGCCGCCCGCCAAACCCTCCACCCCTTGGCCATCGCCCCTTCCCCGGACCTGAACATCCTGCTGGCCTACGCCGCGGCATCGATGGGCTGCGGCGACCCGGTCGCCGCCGCCGCCATGCTCGGCATGGTCCCCCCGGACCAGCGCAACGCCGACTACCATTACCAGCTGGGCGAATGCCACCGTCTCCAGGGACGCCTTGCCGAGGCTGCCGAAGCCTACCGCGCCGGCCTTGCCGAAGCCCGCAACGACACCCAGCGCGCCATCTTCCGGCAAGCCCTGGCACGCCTTCCCGCTCCCCCCTCCCCGCCCAGTTGTGAATGACGCCGCCCATGGTATAGTAGCCGCCAACCCCCTTCCCCCCTCCTACCTTACCCATTCTCTGGCGTCCAAGGCATGCACATGGACCAGGCATCCTCCCCATCCCGACCACGGCGCAAGGCCGACCCCGTCACCGCCTTGGCGGTTGGGCTCTTCGTGACGGTGGTCGTCCTCGAACTGATGCTGGCCAGCTGGCTGCCGCGGCGCCTGCGGACCGAACGGATCTGGGGCCGGGACATGGCCATGCAGGAAGCCCTCGACAAGATGGACTGGCTCCGCAGCCATATCCGTTCCGGGAAATATCCCGACCGCTGGCAACGGGGCGAGACGGAACTGGCCTTGTCCTGCCTGGACGACCTCGCCCGCCACCTGCGCGAGCATCAGGACACCATGACCCGCGAGCAGACGCGCCGCCTGATCGACGACCTCGGCTTCTTCGAGACCGCCTTCCTGCTCTGGCGAGACGGGGGAGACGGCAAGGGAAAGTGGCAGGGGGAACGTCACCTCGTGATCGAGACGCTGGACACGGCACGCTGGCTGGACGGCCAACGTGCCCGGCTGGCCGCCGCCATACCCCAGGAGGGGCAGCCATGACCCCGGCCCGGCGCCAGTCCCTGATCGCCGGCTTCGCGGGCAGGCGCGTAGCCGTGCTCGGCGATGTCATCCTCGATGTCTACCTCTGGGGCAAGGCCCAGCGCATCTCCCCCGAGGCCCCGGTTCCGGTGGTCGAAATGGAGCGCCGCACGGAAACCCTGGGTGGCGCCGCCAATGTCATGCGCAACTTGGCCGCCCTCGGCGCCGAGGTCGCGGCCTTCTCCCTGACGGGGCGCGATGCCGCCGGACAGCGCCTGCGCCGCCTGCTCGACCGGCAGGGGATCCGCACGGCAAGCCTGATCTCCACCCCTGGCCGGACCACGACCGAAAAGCAGCGTGTCTTCGCCGGCAATCAGCAGGTCTGCCGGATCGACTACGAGACCTGCGAGGAGGTTCCCGGCAAGCTCCGCGCCCAGCTCGTCGAGCGCCTCGCCGCGGCCATCCGGGCGGGCGAGGTCGACGCCGTCATCATCGAGGATTACGCCAAGGGCCTGCTCGACCGGACCATGGTCGCGGCCGTGGTCGAGGCGGCGGCCAAGGCCGGCATCCCGACCGGGCTCGACCCGCATCCCGGCCACCCCCTGCAGGTGAAGGGCCTGACGTTGATGACGCCGAACCGGGCGGAGGCCTTCGGGCTGGCCGGCATCTACCCGCATGCGCCCGTCGATCCGCCCGACCATGACGGGGCCCTCCGCCAAGTCGCCGCCAAGCTCATGGCGCAATGGGGCCCGCGCCACCTGCTCGTCACCCTCGGCGCGCAGGGCATGGCCCTCTTCGGCCCGCGCCGCGCCTACCACCATGTCCCCACCCGCGCCCGCGAAGTCTTCGACGTCTCCGGCGCCGGCGACACCGTCATCGCCGCCTTCATGATGGCCCTCCTCGCCGGGGCCTCCGGCCGTGAGGCGGCCGACCTTGCCAACCATGCCGCCGGCATCGTCGTCGGCAAGCTCGGCACCGCCGTCGCCACCAGCGACGAGCTTCTCGCCAGCTTCGCCCAGGACGAAGCGCCAGCCACCGCCTTCAGCGCGACGCGGTAAGGCGGCGGATGCGGTCGATCTCCTGCGCCAGGGTGGAGAGCCGGTACGGCTTGCGGATGAAACCGGCGACCCCAAGATTGAGCGCCTCCTCGACCAGTTCGTCCTGCTGGTAGCCGGACGCCATCAGGGCAGGCACCGTCTGGTTGATCTCGCGCAGCGCCAGGAAGGTCTCCTTGCCACCCATCTCGGGCATCGCCAAGTCGAGCATCACCAGGACGATGTCGGCATGCCGCTCCTGGAAGAGCGCGACAGCCTCGCGTCCCCCCTCGGCCGTGATCACCGAGTAGCCCAGCTTGGCCAGGATGTTGGCTGCCGTCTTGCGCATCACCGGCTCGTCGTCGACGACCAGCACCAAGCCGTTGCCCATGGGGATGCCCCCGTCCGCCACCACCGCCGCCTCGGCGACCGCCGCCTCGCGCATGAGGAACTCGGCCGCATCGGACAGCTCCGGGATGAAGACGCTGAAGATGGAGCCCTGGCCGGGCGCGGAGCGCACCTCGATGAAGCCCCCCATGCGCTCGACCATCTCCGCCACCAGCGCCAGGCCCAGGCCGGCGCTGCGCGTCACCGTGCGGGTCGTGTAGAAGGGCTCGAAGATCCGCGCCACCCGCTCCGGCGTCATGCCCACGCCCGAATCCCCGACCCTGATCTCCCAGTACGAGGCCTGGGTAGCCTGCGGCTGCCGGGCACGGAAGGCATGGTCGGGAACCACCTGGTCGAGCTGGACGGTGAGCATGCCGCCTTCGACGCCACCGCCCGCCTGAGCCTCACGGATGGCCGCGACGCCGTTGTCGATGAGATTGATGAGGACCTGCTCGACAAGCCGGTCGTTGCCCTTGACCAAGGCACGCCCCTTGGGCAGCTCGGCCCGCAGCTGGACGCCCTGCGGCAGATTGTTGCGCACCACATTGAGGACATGGCGCAGGCGCTCGCCCATGTCCATCGGCTGAAGCAGGGCCGATTCCGTGTCGCCGGCCAGCGAGGACATCTGGCGGACCATCATCGCCGCCCGCTCCATGGCGGCCTCCATGGTCGCCAGGTGCCCGGCGAACTCCTCGCCCTCGGCCACCTCGCGCGGCGTCGAGAGGCGCAGCAGGGAAACCGTCCCGCCGATCGCCCCGAGGACGTTGTTGAAGTCGTTGGCGAGGCTGCGCACCAGGTTGCGCAACAGGTGCATCTGCTGCGCCTGCCGGGCATGGACCTCCTGGACCGCCTGCATGGTCACATCGTCGATCCGCAGCACCACCCCGCCCAGCGCGGGTGCCGCACGCATGCTGATGTCCAGCGCCCGCTCCGTCGAGCCGATCGCCAGGCGCTCGCGGTGAAGCTCGAGGGGATGCCCGGAATAGAACACGGTGGAGAGGCGCTGCTGATAGCCCGCCAGCCACGGGACCTGGGCCCACAGGTCAAGACCGTGCACGGCATCCCCGCGCCAGCCGAAGTAGCGCGCAGCCGCCTGGTTGCAGCGCAGGATCATGCCCTGGGGATCGACCACCAGGACGACGGCGTTCAGCGCGTCGAAGATCGTGGCCAGCGCGTCGCGCGACTCCGCCAGCTCGGCCTCTGCCCGCCGCCGTTCCCCGACATAGCCGCGGATGCTGTAGACCAGCACCCCGAAGAGCCCCAGCATGACCACGAAGAGCAGGGCATAGAGCAGATTCACCACGCGCATCTTCCCCGCCATCCGGGCGGAGAAGTCGCCCTCGACCGCATCCAGCGACTGGAAAAGCGACCCGTAGGACGAGACGGCCATCTGCCACAGCTCGTCCACCGAGAGGATCACCGCCGGGACCACCGTTTCACCCGGCGCCTCGCCCCCCTCGCCTTCCCCGGACTCTCCTTCCCCTTCCACCGGCGGGGCCGGGGGAAGCTCGTCGGCGACCGATGGCGCGTCCGTGTCGCGCTGGATGCGGGCATTGACCGCCAGCAGGGACATGCGGTATACGTCCAGGCGGGAGAGGATGTCACGCCCCGCCCCGGCGGCACAGGCCACCTCCGCGTGCCCCTTGGCCCGGCGCAGCTTCTGCCATACCTCGTTCATGTCCTGGGCGGCGTTCCCGGCCATGATCTCCTGAAAGAGCATGTGGGCGTTGGTCGCCTCAAGCTTGCAGTTGACCAGCGCCCGATCCTGGCTCCGGTACTGCTCGTTGATCAGGCGGAACATCAGATAGGCCACCGCGTTGATCGCAATCATCAGCAGCAACCCCGTCGCCAGCACCGCGTACGCCGTCCGTATCGCCCGCTGATGCTCCGAAAGGCTTTCCGTCGGCAGTGTGTGCGCCATGTCCTGAAACTCCCGTTATTGAGCTGTCCGTCCCGAATTCGCGTCCCTTGCGTCCGTGCCCGCTATGCCTCCGCTCCGGGGCCGCCGCAGGCCGGCAGGAACAACAGGAACGTCGTCTCCTTGCCGGGTCGCGAATCGACCTGGATGAATCCCTGATGCTGGCGGATGATGTAATAGACCATGGACAGGCCGAGGCCCGAGCCCTTGTCCTTGCCCTTGGTCGTGAAGAACGGGTCGAAGATGCGGTTCCGCGTCGCCTCGTCCATGCCCACCCCGGTGTCCGTCACCGTCACCACCCAGTACTCCCCGGGCGCAATGTCCGGCATCACCGAGAGGATGTTGCGCCCGACCTCGATGCGGGTCAGGGCCACAGTCAGGCGGCCGCCGCGGGCCTGCCCGGGGGGACGCATGATCGTCATCGCGTGCGAGGCGTTGATGAAGAGGTTGACGAAGACCTGGGTGAGCATCCCCTCG
>CAZBDL010000078.1:0-10792 GCA_964490525.1 uncultured Victivallales bacterium
CCTCCAGCGTCCCGATCCCCCACGTGCGCACGCAATTGCCCCCGGCCCGCTGCAGATGCTCGAGCAGCCCCGAGGCCGTCGCCCCCCCGGCGCCACGCACCGGGAATGCCTCCCCGTTCACGTGGAAACGCCAGTTCCCGGCGCCGTCCTGACCCAGCTCCACCTTTGCCGGAGCACCCGGCACCTCCCCCTCCTTCAGCACCACCCCGGACGCCGCTACCCCCCCGCTGGCCAGCCACGCCAACGCCCCCATCACCCCGGACAACACCTTCGCCCGGCACGCACGGCGATCCGACCATTCCCCATTGCGGCATCTCATCATGGCCTGCGCTCTCCCGTCGCCGGCACCAGCCCGACCCGCGGCCCAATGCGGCATGTCCGTTACTTGTCGTGCTATAATTATACTATATTGGTTTTTGCTTGTCAAGCCCGCCCGCACGATTTTCCCGACGACGCAATTTGCCCGCCTTTTTTATGAACAATTCAGGCTAGCCGTAGGCGCCGAAGCCAAAGAAGGAATAGCGCTTGGCCAGGCGGTAGAGCCAGTGGGTCTCCGGCATCTCGCGTCCCGGGAGATGGTGTCCGGGACAGGCGGGCAGGGCGGCGATCTCGGCCAGGGCGACACCGCGGCCGCTGGTGTCGCGGGGCTGGTGCCGGGCGAGGAACCCGTGCAGTGCGTCGGGCTGCTCGAGCAGGATGCAGCCGCGGGTGGCCCCGGCCGCGAAGCCGCGAAATTCGCGCAGGAAGGCCGAGTCCCGGAGCTGGGCCGCCGGATCCGCATCCGGGGCCATGGCGTTCTCGACGGCAAACTGGATGGGCGGACAGAACTCCAGGTCGCCGCCCGGGCCGACATGGTGGCTGAGGCCCATGGCACCAGGGCAGACGGCGCGTCCAAGATGATCCCAGTAGGCGTCGATCACCACCAGCGGGAAGCGCGGGCGCACCGCCAGCAGGAAGCGGCGCAGACGCAGGATGTCGTCCTCGCCCAGGGCCAGCTCCGCATGGGGCTGCGGCCCGGCCGGACGGTAGATGTAGTACCAGAGGTAATGGACGCCGCGGCGGATCATCTCCGCCAGGAAGGCCTCGCTGGCGAGGTCGTCGAGATTGCTGCGGCAGAGGCTGGTGGCGACGCCGGTGACCAGGCCGGCCTGGCGGCAGGCGTCGAGCGCGGCGAAGGCCCGGCGGGTGACGTCGTGGCCGCCGCGCCGGAGGTCGCCGGCCGCCGCCAGCCCCTCGATGCTGATCAGGGGCGTGACATTGCCAAGCTGGCGCATCCGCTCCGCCGCCTCCGGCGTCAGCAGCGTCCCGTTGGTGAAGACCTGGAAGTAGCAGTCGGGATGGCGGGCCATGATGTCCCAGAGGCCGGGATGCAGCAGCGGCTCGCCGCCAAGCAGGCCGAAGAAGTGCGAGCCGTGCGCGTTGGCGGCGGCGATCAGGCGGTCGACGGCCTCCCCCGACAGCTCGCGCGGCGGGTCGGCGGCGGTCACCCAGCAGCCCTGGCAGCGCAGGTTGCAGCGGTCGGTGATCGAGAGCATCAGGAACGCCGGGAAGAACGGCTCGCCCCGGCGCTGGCGCCGCTCGAACCGGCGCACCGCCCGCCAGCCCTTCACGCCGAACGTCCAGGCGAACTTCGCCAGCAGCCGGGCATCGACCTCGCGCAGCATGCGCATGAGGAGACGGCACACCATCGGGATCATCGCCTTTCGGGGATTCCTTGGCAGGGGCAGGCACCGGCCCCGTCGCTTCCCGCATCGGCCCCCCCCGCCCCACAGGCCGACCGCTCGGCCAGCGCGGCCGCGGCGTCGGCCCGCAGCAGCCGGGTGCGCGCGCGCCGCGTCCGCAAGGCCGTCATCAGGTCGGCTTCCGGCGGCAGGCCCGGATCCAGCGGCCGCCGGAGGGTGCCGTTGACGGCGGGGTCGGCATGGCGCGGAAAGACGATCGCGCCCTGCGGGCAGATCCGCGCGCACGCCGGACACCCGTCCTTGCAGTTGCCCGGCGCCACGACCGTCACGCGCCCGTCCGCGTCCCGCGCATAGACCCCGAACAGGCAGAACGCCAGGCATTGCCCGCAGTCGCTGCATCGTTCCCGGTCGACGACCGGAAACCAGCCCGGGGCATCCGCTCCGGAAACGGCGGCGGCAGGCTCGGCATCGCGCATCATGCGGCTCCCGGTCCGGCGTCAGATGATGATCTTGCGCACCATGCGGGCATGGGGCAGGGCGGTCAGCTCGGCCAGCACCGCATCGGTCAGATTGCGCACCACCCGGAACATGAACATGGTGCGCTTGCGCGCCTTGCTGTGCGAGAAGTCGATCCGCTCGATCAGGCACTGGTGCCGGTCAAGCACGTGCGAGATGTCCGCCAGCACCCCCAGCTTGTTGTCGCAGCGCACCAGCAGGAAGGTGCCGCGCGGCTCGGCCTCGTAGCGGTAGCCGTCGACCAGGGTGATGCGCGGATGCGGCCCGCCGAAGACCACGCCGCCGATGGCGAACTCCAGGCCCCCGCCCGTCAGGGTGAACTTGACCGCGTTCTCGTAGTCGCTGAACCCGCCGTCGTCGATGTCGCGCGTCTCCAGGCCGAAGCTGATCGCACGCTGCTCGGCGTTGACGTAGCTGACATACGGCATCTGCCCGCCCAGGAACCCCTTCAGGAAGGAAAGGCGGAGCAGGCGGCAGTCCTGACCGGCAATGTCGCCGCGGTAGGCGCAGGCCAGGCGGTCCGGACGGAAGTCGAGATATTGCGCGGCAAAGCTGCCCAGCTTCTCGGCGAGGACGACATACGCAGACATCTGGTTGCCCTCGATCATGCGGATCTGGGGCATGTTCAGGGGGGCCTCGACGACGCCGCCAGCCAGCGCCTTCGGCACCTGGTCCGCCATGAACTCCGCAATGCGCAGCTGCGCCTCGTCCGTGCTCGCCCCGATGTGCGGCGTCATCACCACGTTGTCCAGCCCGCGGAAGGGATTGTCCGCCGGCGGCTCGACCTCCCAGGTGTCGATCCCCGCCGCCGCCACCTTGCCCGTCCGCAGCGCCGCCAGCAGCGCCGCCTCGGCGACAATCCCGCCGCGCGCCGCATTGACGATGATCACCCCGTCCTTCATGGCGGCGATCTCGTCCGCGCCGATCATGCCGGTCGTCTCGCGGTTCTTCGGCGTGTGGATGGAGATCACGTCGCTCTCGCGGATCAGCGTCGCCAGGTCGGCCTGGCGGACGCGGTGCCGGGCGAAGGTCTCCTCGGGAATGTACGGGTCGCAGGCCATCACGTTCATGTCGAAGCCAAGGGCGAAGCGGGCGACGCGGTGCCCGACATTGCCCAGGCCGATGATGCCGAGGGTCCGCCCCCCCAGCTCGTTGCCGGTGAAGCGGTGGCGGTCCCAGCCCCCCGCGGCCATCGTCCGGTGCGCCGGCACCACCTTGCGGATCGCCGCCAGCAGCAGCGCCATGGTCAGCTCCGCCGCCGAGTTCGTGTTGCGCGCCGGCGCGTTCATCACCAGGATGCCCCGCTCCGTCGCATAGTCGATGTCGATGTTCCCCACCCCCACCGCCGCCCGCGCGATCACCTTCAGCTCCGGCGCCGCGTCGATCACCGCCCGGTCCACCGCCGTCTCCGAACGGCTCACCAGGCAATGCACCGTGCCCAGCCGCGGCAGCAGCTCCGCCATCGGCAGGTCGGGATGGTATTCGATCGCCAGGTCCGGACACGCCCCCAGGCGCTCCAGAGCCACCGGATGAAGCATGCCGGTGATCAGGACATTGTGCATCAGAATCCTCCTTCCGCCAGGACGGTTCGCCGTGCCCCGCCAGCCGGGACAGCCCCACACTGTACGGCACGCCGGACGGAATTCCAGCCGGACCGGACGCGGCCCGCCCTCCCGCGGCCAGGGACACGGGCGCCACCCCCTTCGCCAGGGGCGGGGCCGCCGGTCCCGGCATTTCATCTCGCCGATGCATCGGCTATAGTAGCGCCAACCTTGCACCCCATGGAGACGGCGGCATGATCAAGACCTTCGTCCTCGACACCAATGTCCTGCTCCACGACCCGACCTCCCTGGTCTCCCTCGAGGACAACCATGTGGTCGTCCCCATGCCCGTCATCGAGGAGCTCGACAAGTTCAAGAGCCGCCACGACGAGCTCGGCCGCAACTCGCGCGAGGTCATCCGGCGGATCGACGAGCTGCGCACCCGGGGCAGCCTGCGCGAAGGCGTCTCCCTCGACAATGCCGCCCGCGGCAAGGAGGCCGGGACGCTGCGCATCCTCACCGCCGGACGCGGCGGCGAGGCCGAGGCCGACCTCGCCGGCCTCGACCTCTCCCTCCCCGACAACCGCATCCTCCGCCTGGCCTACGAGCTCCACCGCCAGGGCGAGCACGTCATCTTCGTCTCCAAGGACATCAACATCCGCGTCAAGGGCGACGCCCTCGGCCTCCAGGTCATGGACTACGAGAAGGACCAGGTCAACTTCGACGAGCTCTACAGCGGCTACCGCGAAATGAAGGTCGCGGGCACGGTGATCGACGACTTCTACCGCCACGACACCCTGCCCCTCCCCGGGGCCAAGCTCTTCCCGAACGAGTTCGTCCTCCTGGTCGACGAGGACAGCCCGAAGCACACCGCCCTCGCCCGCGCCGAGTCCGAGGCCTCCGTCAAGCACCTCTCCGGACGCTTCGAGAAGGCCTGGAACATCAGCCCCCGCAGCAAGGAGCAGCGCATGGCCATGGACCTGCTCCTCGACCCCGCCGTCGAGCTCGTCACCCTGGTCGGCAAGGCCGGCACCGGCAAGACCCTCATCGCCATCGCCGCCGGCCTCGAAGCCGTCCTCCACATGAAGCGCTACGAGAAGATCCTCGTCTCGCGCCCGATCGTCCCCCTCGGCAAGGACCTCGGCTACCTGCCCGGCGACAAGGACGAGAAGCTCGGCCACTGGATGCAGCCGATCTTCGACAACCTCGACTACCTGATGCACGCCAAGAAGAAGGGCTCCCAGTCCGCCCGCCAGGAGGTCGACGACCTGATGAAGGAGGACAAGCTCGAGCTCGAAGCCCTGACCTACATCCGCGGACGCAGCATTCCCCGCCAGTACCTGATCGTCGACGAGGCCCAGAACCTCACCCCGCACGAGATCAAGACCATCATCAGCCGCGCGGGCGAGGCCACCAAGGTCGTCCTCACCGGCGATCCCCACCAGATCGACAACCCCTACCTGGATTCCGACAGCAACGGCCTGATCTACGCGGTCGAGCGGCTCAAGAAACTGCCGCTCCATGGGCACGTCACCCTGCGCAAGTCCGAGCGCAGCCCCCTTGCCGCCGCCGCCGCCGAATACCTCTAGCGCCAAAAGCCCGGGGCCGGCATGCGTTGCCTTTACCCCCGCCCCGTGGTATGATACCGGATGCAGGACGCACCTCCGACCATCCTTCCGAGAACTCCCATGCCCATGTCGCGACTCGCAGCCCTGACCATGGCCTCCTTGATGGTGGCCGGAACCGTCATCGCCGCCTATGGCGCCCGCCATCTGATGGACGTGGCGCAGTGCCGGCACTGGCCCACCGTCGTCGGCCAGGTCCGTGACGCCTCCGCCAAGCCCATCGCCGAGCACGAGGACATCCCCGCCCACAAGAGCCACGACAACCTCGTCCCCCAGGTCGTCTACGAATACCAGGTCGACGGCAAAATCTACTGGTCCGACGCCATCTCCAATCTCCGCCACCACCGCACCTTCGGAATCACCGACGCCCACTATGCAGGCAACGAGGAGCAGGTCATGGCCCTGCTTGCCCAGTATCCGCTCAACCAAGACGTGACCGTGCACTACAATCCCCGGCAACCGGCCGAGGCGGTCCTCGATCCCGGCATCAAGCTGCCCAACGTCCTGCCTTTCATCCTCGGCGTGCTGATGATGTATGCCGCCTGCCACCTCTACCTCTTCGGCAATATCTTCTCCCGTCATCATCACGGCCGCCTGACCGCCTGAGCCCAATTCCCCGATCGGATCCTGATCGCCTCATGCAAGACCATGAGCAGGGAGCGCCCCGCATGCTCTGTCCCGTCTGCGACATCGAGATGCTCATCCTCGAGCTGCACCAGGTCGAGATCGACTGGTGCACTCAATGCCGCGGCGTCTGGCTCGACGAGGGCGAGCTGGAGCTGCTCGCCGAGCCCGCCGGTGAGGCCCCCTCGCCCGTCGCCCAGGCCCTCCATGACACCTCGTCCCACCAACCGGGACGACGCCCCTGCCCGGTCTGCCGCAAGCCCATGGCACGCGTGGACCTGCCCCTCGCACCGCCGGTCGAGATCGACCGTTGCCCCAAGGGCCACGGCTTGTGGTTCGACGATGGCGAGCTCCAGCAGGTCCGGCGCGCACACGGCACCGGCACCGTCGGCAACTTCCTCGCCGAGGTCTTCGGGGACAAGGCGTAATGCCGGAAGGAAGGCAACGCTCAACATCCAACATCCAATCATCCAACGCATAACCCCCAACGACAGTGAGGTGAAACATGCCCGGAATGGTCCTCGGACTGGTCGTGCTCGGCATCGGCGTCATCCTGGTGCTGTGGTTCTTCGCCACCTACAACGCCCTCGTCGCCCTGCGCAACCAGGTCAAGAACGCCTGGGCCCAGATCGACGTCCAGCTCAAGCGCCGCTACGACCTCATCCCCAACCTCGTCGAGACGGTCAAGGGCTACGCCAAGCATGAGCGCGAGACCCTCGAGCGGGTCGTCCAGGCGCGCAACCAGGCGATGGGCGCCCAGGGCGTCGCCGCCAAGGCCGGCGCCGAGGGCGAGCTGAGCAGCGCCCTCAACCGCCTGATGGTCGTCGTCGAGCAATATCCCGACCTCAAGGCCAACCAGAATTTCCTCCAGGTCCAAGAGGAGCTGACCTCCACCGAAAACAAGATCTCGTTCGCCCGCCAGGCCTACAACGACCAGGTCATGCGCTACAACACCCGCTGCCAGATGATCCCTGCGAACATCGTCGCCGGCATCGGCGGCTTCCAGCAGTCCGAGATGTTCGAGCTCGGCGACGCCGCCCAGCGCGAGGCCCCCAAGGTCAACTTCGGGGCCTAGGCCATGTGGGAAGCCGTCCAGGCCAACGCCCGCCGCTCGTGGGCGCTGATCTTTGCCCTCGGTGCCCTCCTGCTCGCCCTCGGCGCCAGCATCGGCGGCGCCTGGGCCGGCGGCCAGGAGGGCATCCTCCTCGGCCTCATGGTCACCGGCGTCGTCTGGCTGGTCATGACCCTCGTCGCCGTCACCCAGGGCGGCAACATCCTGCTCGCCTTCTCCGGGGCCCGCGAGGTCACCCACGACGATGCGCCGCAGCTCCACAACATCGTCGAGGAAATGCGCATCGCCGCCAGCCTGCCCGCCACCCCCAAGGTCTACATCATCGAGAATGCCGCCCCGAACGCCTTCGCCGTCGGCACCCCCGACCATGCCGCCGTCGCCGTCACCACCGGCCTGCTCTCCACCCTCAACCGCGACGAGCTCCAGGGCGTCATCGCCCATGAGATCGGCCACATCCACAACCAGGACACCCGCTTCATGACCATCGCCGGGGTCATGCTCGGGACCATCGTCATCCTCGCCGACGTCTTCGTCCGCAGCATGTTCTTTGGCGGCGGTCGCCGCCGCTCCTCCCGCTCCTCCGACCGGGGCGGCGGCCAGCTCCAGATCATCCTCTTCGTCCTCGCCATCCTCCTCGCCATCCTCGCCCCGATCCTCGCCAACCTCCTCTACCTCGCCTGCTCGCGCAGCCGTGAATACCTCGCCGACGCCTCCGCCGCCCTCTTCACCCGCTACCCCGAGGGCCTCGCCTCCGCCCTCGCCAAGATCGCCGGCTCCGCCGCCCGCATGGAGAACGTCAACCGCGCCGTCGCTCCGATGTTCATCGTCAACCCCCTCGCCGCCAAGGGCTCCGCCGGCTCCCTCTTCAGCACCCACCCCCCCACCGAGGAGCGCATCCGCATCCTCCGCGCCATGTCCGGCGCCGGCCTCCAGGACTACGACCAGGCCTACCGCGCCGCCTCCGGCGGACGCGGCCTGATCGGCCAGGCCACCCTCCGCTCCCAGGGCGAACTGGCCATGCGCGGCATCCGCCCGGCCGCCCCAGACACCGCCGACGACCGCCGCCACCGGACCCGCGAGGCCAACGACATCCTCCTGCGCGCCAACAGCTTCCGGTTCATCGACTGCGCCTGCGGCATGCGCTTCAAGCTGCCCCCGAACTTCGCCGCCCGCCAGATCCAGTGCCCCCGCTGCGGCGCCCGCCACGATGCCAGCGCCGCCCAGGCCGCATAAGAATCGTCCCAAAATCGACTCGACATGCGAACGCTCAAGGCACTCATCCCCTCCTTGGACGTTGCGCGTTGAACGTTCTCACGGAACCCCCCGGGAACGCCCATCTCCGCATTGGCGTGTCGTATCCCGCCATGCGCGCCTCGGGACGGCGGCTGACGGGACGTGAACACCGTCGCAGGCCGTGACGCGGAGCCGGACGGCCTCCCTTCGCCTAGCCGGCGGGGACGACCTCGAGGATCTCGGCGAGGGCGGCAGGGTCGACGCGGAAGGCCGCGCCATGCCCCTGGTAGAAGCCGTGCGCGCGGATGCAGTGGATGCCCAGGTCGGTATAGTCCACCTCCCGGGCCAGGGCCAGGTTGCGCACCGTGATGTTGGTCTTCGGCGTCAGGCCGGGGTCGCCGAAGGGACAGCGCAGGCGTCCGCGCACGGAATCGACCCGCACCGCGAAATGGGGCGGCACGTCAATGAACTCGCCGAGTCCCCGGGCTCCGGCGTCGCGCAGTTCGGCCATGCGGTCGGCGATCTGCGCATGGGTCAGGCCGAGGCGCCGGACCGTCGCGTCGTCCTCGTCGATGATCTGCACCACGTCGCGGCCGTCATCGCCCAGGAACCCCTGCAACGTGACCGCCCCCGGGCGCAGGTTCGCCTGCACCTGCTGCCAGTCCGGTACCTGCTTCATGACCGTGAGCTCCTGTGTTGCGGTGTCATGCCATCCGTGCCCGTTCTGTACCCAACATGCGATTTCCGGAAGGGGACCGTTTTTTGCACGCCGACGGTCGACTCAAATTGCAGGTTTTACCACGAAGGACACGAAGAGCACGAAGAGTTACATATGGCACAGCCAATCACCCGGTTCGATAGTTCATCGAATTCCATTCTTCGTGTCCCTTCGTGCTCTTCGTGGTGAAGATAAATCGATCTGGCATAGGATTGGAATCAGGCGAACTTGTCGTAGAAGATGCGGTCCTCGGTGACGCCCTTGGCCTGCAGCGTGCGGATCGCCGCATCGATCATGCCCGGACTGCCGCAGAGGTAGGCCTCGACGTTGCCGCCGTCCGCAATGTGACGGTCGAGCACCTCGGTGATCAGCCCGGTCTCGCCGGTCCAGCCATCCTCCGGGGCCGCCCCCGACAGCGCCGGGATGAAGGTGAAGTCCGGCAGCTCCTGCTCCATCCGGCGCATCGTCTCGAGGTGGAACAGGTCGCGCCGACGCACCGCCCCGAAGAAGTAGCGCGTCCGCCGCGGGTTGCGCGATTCGCACATCTCCAGCAGCATCGACTTGATCGGGGCCATCCCCGAGCCGCCGGCGATGAAGACGATCTCCCGGTCCGTGTCGCGCAGGTGAAAGTCGCCGTGCGGCCCAGTGACCGTCACCCGGTCGCCCGCCTTCAGGTAGCGATGCACCCAGGTCGTGCAGATGCCGTTCGGCACCAAACGGATCTGCATCTCGATCATACCCTTCTCCGACGGCGCCGAGGAGATCGAGTAGGCCCGGTACACCTCCTCCTCGGAGAGCGCGTAGGGCGGCACGAGGATCTGCATGAACTGCCCCGCCTTGAACGTGATCTCCGGCGGGTCGAGCAGCCGCAGCCGCACCTCCTTGATGTCATGGGTCAGGTCGACGATCGACGCCACCTCCGTGGCAAACTGCCGCACCAGGAAGAGCTCCGGCGGAATGTAAAGGTCCAGGTCCTGGCGCACCTTGACCTGGCAGGAGAGCCGGATGCCCTCGCGGCGCTGCGCCTCGTTGAGCCAGGGCAGCTCGGTCGGCAGATGGTCGCCCGCCCCCGCGTTGACCTTGATCGTGCACAGCCCGCACGAGCCCCGCCCGCCGCACGCCGACGGGATGAAGATCCCCTCCGCATTCAGCGTCGCGAGCAGCGGACGCCCCCCCTCCACCCGCAGCACCTTGTCGCCGCCGTTGATGCGAAGTTCGCACTCGCCGTAGTCCCCTATGATCGCCTCGACCAGCAGGATCATCAACGTCAGCGCCAGCGACAACGCCCCGATCGCCACCACTGCGGTCAAGATTGCAGGCATGGGGGAAAATCCTAAATCATAAATTCGAAATTATAAATTCGAAATTCGAACTCCTAAATTCGAAATCCGAAGCACGAAATCCCAAGTTGATTGGCGACTCGACCAGATTCACTGAAAGGAGACACGCATGCCATCTCCCCTCCCGGGAACGCCAATCTCCGCATTGGCGTACCTTTCTATTCCACCATCCATCATCCGTCATCCGCATTCCGCACCACGCCTCGGGCGTGGCAAGCTCCGCACCACGCCTCGGGCGTGGCAAGCTCCGCACCACGCCTCGGGCGTGGCAAGCTCCGCACCACGCCTCGGGCGTGGCAAGCTCCGCACCACGCCTCGGGCGTGGCAAGCTCCGCACCACGCCTCGGGCGTGGCAAGCTCCGCACCACGCCTCGGGCGTGGCAAGCTCCGCACCACGCCTCGGGCGTGGCAAGCTCCGCACCACGCCTCGGGCGTGGCAAG
>CAZBDL010000079.1:0-2249 GCA_964490525.1 uncultured Victivallales bacterium
GCATCTTCATGGCGATCGCCCGGTTCTTGTGCTGGGAGCGCTCGGCCTGGCAGGTGATGATGATGTTCGTGGGGATATGGGTGATGCGGATGGCGCTGTCGGTGGTGTTGACGTGCTGGCCGCCCGCCCCGCTGGAGCGGAAGGTGTCGATGCGCAGGTCCTTTTCCTCGATCTCGACCTCGATGTCGTCGCCCAGTTCGGGGATGACGTCGACCGAGGCGAACGAGGTGTGGCGCCGGGCATTGCTGTCGAACGGGGAGATGCGCACCAGGCGGTGGACCCCGCGCTCGGCCTTGAGGTAGCCGTAGGCGAACTCGCCGGCGACATGCAGGGTGACGCTCTTGATGCCTGCCTCCTCCCCGGGGGCGATATCGACGATCGCGTCCTTGTAGCCGCGCCGCTCGAACCAGCGCCGGTACATGCGCAGGAGCATGTTGGCCCAGTCGCAGGACTCGGTGCCGCCCGCCCCGGCATGGATGGTGAAGTAGGCGTTGTTGGCGTCGCACTTGCCGCCCAGGAAGCTGACCAGTTCGAGGCGGTCCAGGGCAGGCTCAAGCGCGGCCCATTCGCGGCCCGCCTCGGCGGCCGTGTCCGCGTCACCCGTCTCCGCCGCCAGTTCGGCCAGCGCCGCGAAATCCCCGACCTGGCGGGCCATCGTCTTGAAGGGCTCGAGGACGTTGCGGCAGGCCCGCAGCTCGGCGATCAGCTCCTGCGCCTTCTCCTTGCTGGACCAGAAGTCGGGCGCGGCCATGCGCTCCTCGATCTCGCCATGGCGCTTGCGCCGGGTGGCCACATCGAGGAAGCGCTCCAGCTCGGCCAGCCGATTTTTTGCCGAATCGGCATGGCATTTTAGTTCGTCGAGCGTCATATTTGCGCTTCCGGATTTAGTCAATCGGCACGCACTATACCACGCCACGGAGAGAATGAAATGCCCTCTGTCACGAGCCTGGCCTTCCTGACCCGCCTGCTGACCGCCTCCGGACCCTCCGGGTTCGAGGAGGAGTCCGCCGCCGTCTACCGCGACTACCTGGGCGGGTTCGCCGACCGGGTCTGGACGGATGTCACCGGCAACACCATCGGCGTCCTCAACGAGCAGGCCCCCTTCAAGGTCATGCTCGCCGGGCACTACGACGAGATCGGCTACCAGGTCGTCTACATTTCCGAGGAAGGCCT
Source organism: uncultured Victivallales bacterium (assembly GCA_964490525.1). GTDB lineage: Bacteria > Verrucomicrobiota > Lentisphaeria > Victivallales > CAZBDL01 > CAZBDL01. The sequence goes on from CAZBDL010000079.1 coordinate 1,174, forward strand.
GCTCTATTTCCGCAACGTCGGCGGCATCGACAAGCTGGTCGTCCCCGGCACCGAGGTCGACGTCCTCACCGCCAAGGGCCGCCTCCCCGGCGTCATCGGCAAGAAGCCGATCCACCTGACCAAGCTGAAGGATCGGGACGGCGCCATCGAGCTCAAGGACATGTGGATCGATATTGGCGCCGCCGACCGCAAGGAGGCCGCCCGCCTCGTGACCGTGGGCGATCCCGTGGCCATGCGCAGCAACGTCGCCCGCCTCGGCAAGCACCGCATCGTCTCCAAGGGGCTGGATGACAAGGCGGGCGCCTTCGTCGTCGCCGAGGTCCTCCGCGAGCTGAGCAAGCGCAAGCCCCAGGTCGCCGTCTACGCCGTCGGCACCGTCCAGGAGGAGCTCGGCCTACGCGGCGCCACCACCAGCGCCTTCGGCATCGCCCCGGACGTCGGCTTCGCCGTCGATGTCACCTTCTCGACCGACATCCCCGACGTGCCCAAGAAGGAGATCGGCGACATCGCCCTCGGCAAGGGCGCGGTCGTGGCGCGTAACGCCGACAACAATCCGGTCCTCGGACGCCGTCTGCGCGAAGTCGCGAGGAAGCGCCGCATCCCGATCCAGGAGGAGGCCGGACACCGCGCCAGCGGCGGCACCGACACCGCCGTCATCCAGCTCACCCGCAGCGGCGTCGCCACCGCCCTCGTCAGCATCCCCAACCGCTACATGCATTCGCCCGTCGAGATCTGCGACCTGCGCGACCTCGATGCCGCCGTCAAGCTCCTCACCGAGACCATCCTCACCCTCCGCCCCGGCGACCGCTTCGTCCCAGGCGTGAATTAGGGGAGGGGGATGGCGGACTTTTCTGCCACGTCGGACGGAACTCAGGCGCGAACCGTAGTGGGGCAGGGCCAAGATCGTCGGCGACCGCCAGCTTGTCGCCCGCCAGATTGACAAGCGCCACGCCAAGGATATCGTTGAGCTGGCTTGTCCCGGCGTAGTCCCGAATTTGTCCCAATCGACATATTCGGGACGAAGCAGGAAGGATGGCACCTGCACGTGAGCTTAAAGCAGGAAAACAAGTTGTTTA
>CAZBDL010000079.1:2349-4691 GCA_964490525.1 uncultured Victivallales bacterium
ACACTCATTCATCATTCCCATCCTCATCGCATCCCGTTGTCGGCATGGCACATATCTTACTCCGACCGCGATCAGGTGAACCGCGATTAGGTGACCAAGGCCTCCTGCCCTGTCCCGTCTTCACGACGGGCAGGGTGCGAGATCCGCATTGAGCATCGAACAGGGGCTGCGCCCCTGTACCCCCTTGGCTCCGGCTTCGTTTCGCCCCGGCTCCGCCTCGGGGCTCTCTCTCAGCCTACGCCACCTCAGCTCAGGGGAGTGGAACGTAATGCCCTCCTATTGAACTGGAGGCGCGAGGGACACGCGGAACCCGAGGCGGTGGATCGTGGCCGACGGCGGGGTGCTGCTCCGGCGCGCCGAACGGCAGTTCCTGGCGTAGTCGTCCCAGCTGCCGCCGCGCACCACGCGGGCCGAGCCCGTATCGCCACCCACAGGATCAACGACAGGATCAACCCCGAGGTCGGCCACGTACCAGTCGAGGCACCATTCCCACACGTTGCCGTGCATGTCGTAGATGACCCAGGCGCTGGCCTGTTTCGTGCCCACATCCTGATGCTCCAGGGATTGCGAGTAAGCGTTATAGCGATACCACGCCAACGGGTCGAGATTCGTGTCCTGACCGTCGCCGGTCGTCAGGCAGTCGGATCCGGTGCCACCATTCTGCGTGTAGTCGTTGTAGGCCCTGGTCGTTCCTGCCCGGCAGGCGTATTCCCATTGCGCGTCGGTCGGCAGATCAAACAGATGTCCTGCGCCAGTCAGTGTCCGCAGCTTGTCCATGAACGTGTCGGCCGCCGGATCGCCGCCCGGCCAGTCGCCGCCACGGATGGTGTCCCAAGAAACGGTTTCCACTGGACGATAGGCACCAAGGTAGGTGCTGGGATTCGCCCCCATGACCAATAAGTATTGCGTCTGCGTCACCTCGAAGACCCCGATGTAGAAGTCCTCGGTCAAGGTGACCTGGTGCTGGAATTCACGGTCGGCAAAGCGCCCCAACTCATCCCCTGGCGAGCCCATGGTGAAGGTTCCTGCCGGAATGCGCCGGAAGAGCATCTTTCCGGTCTTGTATTCGGTGCCGGTCGGAAAATCGGGCGGCGGCAGGGTGAGGTTCGCGGTCGCGCCCGTGACGAGATCGACGGCCAGGTAGGTACCGTCGCCGCCGCCGAGCGAGACGAAGTCGTTACCGTTAGAGTCCGCATCGGTGATGGCTACATCGCGGCTGGATGGCGTGAACACATAGCCGCTCTGCGACGGCATGACCGTGTAACTGCCCGCATGAACCTCAAAGCTGTAGCCACCGTCCATGCCGGTGGTTGTGGTCATCGCAGCGTCGCCAGACAAGGTGACGGTGACGCTTGCGGCGACATCCCCGGAGACCGTGCCGGTGATGAGGTAGGTAGGGGCGGTGGCGGCGGCCAACCCGGAGCCGCTGTCGAGGACGACATGGCTCAGGTCGTCGAGGGACGCCACGCCCTTGGGCAGCTTCGGGGTCAGAACGACCACCTTGCTGGCGCCGTCGGCCGGATTCATGTAGACCGGCTTGCCCTTGGCGTTGACCCGCCCCTCCTCGCCGTCCGGCTTCTCGACCTTGCACTTCAGGCGCTTGACGGCGTTCTTGGCGCTGAGGTACTCCATCCACACCTTCGGCTTGCCGGTGCCGAACCAGCGTCCGGTGATGGTGATGAAACCATCCTCGACCACGACGTCGTAGATCAGCGGCGGTGCCAGGGGCAGGGGGCGCCCCAGGACGTTCTCGGGCACCTGCTTCGAGGTCAGGCCCAGCACCAGCGGCAACGGCTGGTTTTGGTCGGCGTTCGCCTCGTCGTCCAGCCAGGCCGCGGTGAAGGTCGCCGCCTTGTTGGCCGTCGAAAGGAGCTTCTTATCGTAGAGCGGGATCCGCCTGGTCCACTCGAACCCGACGGTGTCGGTGCCCAGGCCGTCGAGGAACTTCGCCGAGGCCTTCATGCCTTCCTTCTTGGTCACCGGATGGGTGTAGGTCGCCCAGACCTTCGGCTTGACGTCGAAGGTGCCGATGCCGCCGACCTCGTCCTGGCCAACCTCGAACGCCGACCCGGCGGCGACGCGCTCCTCCGCCTCCTGGGCGCAAAGCCAAGGGCAACCGAAGGCCGTGGCCAGCACGAAGGCAAAGATCCCGTACAACGGATTCCTCATAGCACGCCTCCCCATTGAATGATCGGCTGGGCAACCCTTGCCCAACAAGATGGATAACACTACCCCGGGCCGGGGGTATGTCAAGGAGTTTCCGGGAATAATGCCGACGACGACGCCCGACCATCGCCCCTCTATCGCGTCCCTCGGCCTCTATCCCGGTCGGAGTAAGATAT
>CAZBDL010000079.1:4791-9214 GCA_964490525.1 uncultured Victivallales bacterium
CTCTATCCCGGTCGGAGTAAGATATATTATTAATATAGAAGGAGATACGCATAACATATGAATCTAATTACGCAAGAGCATGCAAATATTTGCTATCATTTCTTACAATTTGGGATTTATGGGGCATGGTAATGGGGGTCGGCGGGGCTGCCGGGATTTGACGGGAGGTTGGTGATGCGCAGGGGGCCTTCTGGCGCGACCGGTACCATCCGGCGCTGATCCAGGGCGGGGCGCATTTGGCCCGCTGCCTGTTCTACCTCGGCCTGAATATGGTGCGGGCCGGAGTGGTGGATCATCCGCGGGAGTGGCCCAGGAACTCATACTGGGAGTTCGGCATGAGCGGGCACCTGGACAGGCTGGTGCGGGTGAAGGTCGCGGAGGGCATGTTCCATCTCCCGCTTGCAGGATTCACGGTCATGCAATAGAGTCTTCACCGACCTCTCCTGCGGGGGGTGGCGGTTTCAACTCATGTCAATGTCCCCGCTCCCCGCTCCGCACTCCGAATTCCGCGCTCCGCACTCCCCATTAGGACTCGCCCATGCCGCCACGCGCCAAAGCCAAGGCCAAGACCGAGCCGGTGCAGCCCTCCGGGCCGCCTCGGTTGTTCCTGGTCACGGGGAGCGATGGCGGGGCGGTGCGCCAGCGTGCCCGCGAGCTGGCGGCGGAGCAGTGCGGGGGGGGCGACCCGACGCAGGATGCGGGGGTCGAGGTCATCGTCGGCGACCGGGACGGGGCACGGCCGGCCGCGATCCTCGGCGAGGTCCTCGAGGCGCTCGCCGCGCCGCCCTTCTTCGGGCCGCGCAAGGTGGTGTGGCTGAGAAATTTCGACTTCGCGGCCGCGCGCAAGGACAAGCGGGGAGGGGAGGTGCTCGACGCCCTCGTCGAGCGCCTGGCCGAGGGGATGCCCGAGGATGTGGTGCTGATCCTCGACGGCCCGGGCGTCGATGGTCGTTCCCGGTTGATCAAGGCATGCCGGGCGCAGGGCGAGGCGCTGGTCTTCAGCCAGCCCGACCCGAACGACCGGGAGAACTTCGCCGAGCAGGTGCGCGAGGTGCTGGAGGGGCATTGCCGCGCACACGGCGTCCGGCTGGCGGGCGATGCCGCCGCCTTCCTGATGGAGACGGTGGGCAGCGATCCCGGGCGGCTGCGCGGGGAGCTGGACAAGCTTTTCGCCTATGTGCATCCGGCGGACACCGTGACCCTGGCGGACTGCCAGGCGATCTGCAGCCGCACGCCGGAGGCGGCGGCCTGGGCGTTCGCCGACGCCCTGGCGCAGCGCAACATGGGCTTGGCGTGGTCGGCGCTCGACGCCCTCATGGAGAGCCGGGCGGAGCCGGTTGCGGTCATGGGCGGGGTCGCCAGCCGCTTCCAGCAGATGCTGCAGGCGCGCATGGCCGCGCCCGCCCTCGGCCTCGACGCGCGCTGCTCCTACCAGCGGCTGAAGGCGGTGGTTGCCAGTCCCCCGCCGCAGGTCAAGGCCGATCTCGGCGAGACCTTCCTGCTGACCGCGCACCCCTTCCGTGCCTGGAAGGTCCTCAGCGAGTCGGCCGCCTATTCTGACGACGAGCTGCGCGACGCGTTCGCGCACCTGGTCGCCGCCAGCCGCCAACTGGTCTCCGGGGCCATGGATCAGCGCCTGGCCCTGGAGCAACTTGCCATCCACCTTTGCCGCCGCCAGGAGTAGGCCAGGACTCGTTCCGGGGTGCGGGGTGGCATCCGTTGCGATTCGTGCCTTGATGCCCAAGGAGATGCGGAAATGGGAGCACATGAAATGACGCCCCGGGAGTTCGCCGTCCTGGACTTCGAGACCACCGGTCTCGGCGCGGACTGCTGCCGCGTCATCGAGGTGGCGGCGGCAATCGTCCGGGACAACCAGGTCGTGGATTCGTTTGTCCAGTTGATGCATCCGGGGCACCGCATCCCATGGCTCATCACCGACCTGACGGGCATCACCGATGCGATGGTCAAGGATCAGCCCAGGCCGGAGGCGGTCATGCCGGCGCTGCGGGACTTCCTCGGTGACCGTTGTTGCATCGCCCACAATGCTTCCTTCGACGCCAGCTTCTACCACGCCGAGATGGGGCGGGCGGGAATTGCCCACGATCGCACCTTCTTCTGTACGATGAAGTTGTCGCGCCGCCTGATCCCGGATGCGCCGAATCACCGGCTGGGTTCGCTGGTTCATCACCTGGGCCTTGCCCGACCCGAGGAGGGCAGCAGTCACCGCGCGCTCTACGACACCTTGCTGACGGTTGAGCTATGGAATCGCCTTGACCGCATCGTGAGCGAACGGCTCGGCGGCAAGTCGCCGGATCACGAGACCTACCAGACGATCATGAAGAAGCCCAAGGCAGTCGTCTGGAAGTACCTTGACATGATCCGCAGCCGCGACGAAGCCGCAGCCCACCAATGCCATTCCCCCGCCGGGTTGTCGTAGGCATGGACGTTCCCCTCATGCTGGCCGTCGTGGTCATCGGCGTGTTTGCGGTGGAGCTGTGCCTGCGGCTGAGCCGGGCCGACGATCCGTGGGCGATCTTTGTCCTGCTGGCGACTCTGGCCACCGTGATGGTCGGCGAGTGGATCAACCTGACGGTGACGCGGGTCACGGCGTATCCGGGCTGTCCGGGCGTGCCGCTGTACATCGTCTGCGGCGGCGGCCTGGTGGGGCTTTGGTTCTTCTGCGCCGCCCGGGGCCTGGCGCGGCGCGTCGGGCACGACCGCGCGCCGGTCCGCCTAGGGTTTGCGCTGCCGCTCTCCGGCCTGTTCCCGGTCTTCGAGATGGCCGGGATCGCCCTCGGGTTGTGGGCCTGGCTTCGTCCCTATGAACCCCTGTCCCCGGGCTGGCTGCTCGGGGTCTGGTTTTTCTACGGGATTTTCCTGGCCCTGCCTGCCGTCGTCGCCCTGGCCCTATCCGGGGGCGAAGGCAGGCACCGTTGATTTGCGGGGTGCCGCGATTGCAGAAGCGATGCTCTGCGGCTATGGTGTCGACATGAGTGAGCATGTGCATGTCTCGCATGAGCGAAGCGAGGAGACGCCGGAGGCCAAGGTCCGGTGGTTTCGGGGTTTGCGGATGGCGGATCGCATGCGGGTGCTGTGCGAGGTGACGGACTTGGCCTTGTCAGTCAATCCCGCCCTGCAGGAGAAGAAGCGTGTTGAACCGGCTCCAGGGCGTATTCAGGTCATTTCAGCGACATGAAGTGAAGTATGTCGTGATCGGCGGGATCGCCTCAATACTGCATGGGGTGCCGCGCGCGACATTCGATCTCGATCTGTTGATTGAAGCGACGCCCGAGAACGCGCAACGCTTGCTTGACGCGCTACTTGACGCAGGATTGGGCACGGCTGGCCTGACTTCCGCCAGTGCCGTATTGGCCAACGAGATCACCATCTTCAAGGATCGGGTCCGCGTGGATGTGCAAACGTCCACCCCGGGGCTTGCCTTTTCGGATGCCTGGGCTCGTCGCAAGACCGTCAGTTATCAGGGGCAGGATTTTTTCATCCTCGCCAAAGGCGATCTGATCGATTCCAAGCGTGCCGCAGCGAGGCCCGTGGATCTTGAGGATGTGCGCCTCTTGGAGCTTCCGGATGCAGGGGAGGGAAAACTGGGTGACTCGCCATAGGTCGCGCGATGCTCGTCGGCCTCCGGCCCCCGCTTGCAAACTCCCTGGGAATGGGTAAGCTTTGTCCCGAGTCCCGAGTCCCGAGGCTCGCGTTCCGTGTCCTGACCCGCAAGCGAGGCGTCATGCTGCTGAGGTTCGAGGCGGTCGAGAAGAGCTATCCCTCGCCGGAGGGCGGGCCGCCGGTGTCGGTGCTGCGCGGCATCGACCTGGAGGTGGGGGAGGGGGAGGCGGTGGCGCTGGTCGGGCCGTCGGGTTCCGGGAAGAGCACGCTGCTGCAGTTGGCGGCGGCGCTGGATCGTCCGGACCGTGGTCGCATCCTTTTTGCGGGAAAGGACTTGTCCGTCCAGGATGAGCGCGCCGCCGCCGTACTGCGGGCGCGCGAGATCGGCTTCGTCTTTCAGCTCCATCATCTCCTGCCGCAGCTCACCGTCCTGGAGAACGTGCTCCTGCCGACCCTGTCCCGCGCGGCGGGCGAGGTGGCCAAGGGGGCACCGGCGCGGGCCATGGCGCTGCTGGCGCGGGTCGGCCTGGCGGAGCGTGCCGGACACCGTCCCGGCCAGCTTTCGGGCGGCGAGCGCCAGCGGGCCGCCGTGGCGCGGGCGCTGATCAACCGGCCCCGGTTGATCCTGGCTGACGAGCCGACCGGCTCGCTCGACGCCGCCACCGCCGCCGAGCTGGGCGACCTGCTCGTCGAGATCCAGCGTGAAGAGGGCGTCGCCCTGCTCGTCGCCACCCATGCGCCCGACCTGGCCGCCCGCTTGGGCCGCCGCCTAGGGCTGCGCGACGGCATTCTCCACTAGGTC
>CAZBDL010000079.1:9314-10490 GCA_964490525.1 uncultured Victivallales bacterium
CAGGACTACATGACGACCAAGGTCTATGCGCTGCAGCATGTGCGGGCGGCGGACCTGACGCCGTTCGTGCGCGGCGCGGTGCTGCGGGCGAACGACGAGTCGTGGGCCAATCGCCTGAGCTACAAGGCGGGCGAGAAGGAGTTCCTGGTCGTGAGCATGCCCGACTACCTGATCGCGGACATCGACGACATGGTTGCCAAGCTCGACCGTCCGGGGACGAAGGACGACGAGGGCTCGCTGGTCGAGGGCACGGGCATCTACCGCTACGCGTACTGTCCGGAGCACCGGGGCGCCCCAGAGATGCTGGCGGCGGTGCGCGGCACGGTGGCCTCGGCGGACGGCGCGCACTTCTACGACGCCTCGACGAACATGTTCTACTGGAAGGACTCGAAGTCGGACGGCGACAACACGCTGAAGTGGCTGCAGGTCCTGGACCGCCCGCTGCCGCAGATGGAGCTGACCCTGCGGGTGTACGAGATGCACGAAGGAGACCTCAAGGAGCTGGGCATCGACTATGTCAGTTGGAAGAACGGCCCGGCGCTGAACCTCTTCGGCGCCGGCCTGGACATGATGGCCCTCTCCTCGCACGAGGAGGTCATGGACGCGTTCAACCAGGCCTTCGACGTGGCCTCGAACGCGCAATGGGCCTGGGGCGGCTTCCTGGTGGCGCCGCAGATCGACGCGAGCTTCCTGCGCATGCTCGCCCAGAAGGGCAATGCGCGCCTCCACAGCACGGCCAGCCTGACGGTCTCGAACAGCTTCGACGACACGGTCGGCGTCGCCTTCGGGCCGGGCTTCCAGAACATCGTCAAGGACGGCGACCAGCAGCTCCAGGTCGTCGCCGGGGCGGTGCCGGACTTCGTCTTCACGGTGACCAACCCGATCATCTGCTTCAACGACGCGGGCGCCGCCGCCGCCAACATCCTGCTGACCTACCAGGTGGCGATGAGCGACACGGTCGAGCGCAACAACCAGGGCGCCGAGTTGATCACCTACAGCGACATCTCCTCGGCGCTGACCCTTGCGGCGGGTAACGAGAAGCTGCTGGCGACGTTCGAGCGCGACGAGGACGTCGCCCAGCAGGTCGCCATGCCCCTGCTCGGCGAGATCCCCGGGCTGAAGTACCTCTTCGGCACCTCCACCCGGACCATCCAGGCCGCCCACATGTTCGTGACC
>CAZBDL010000080.1:0-4935 GCA_964490525.1 uncultured Victivallales bacterium
CCAAGGTGACCCAATGGCACTAAGAAAAGCCAGCGGAACGGCTCAAGTCGCCCTGATGTCGAACATCCGTCTTCGCCCTACGGGCTTCGCCGGACAAGTCGCCGGACGAGTGGGCTCGGTGCTCCCAGGAGCTTATCTTAGTGCCATTGTTCTGGGGGACGGCGTAGACATTCTCATCGGTCTCGTGGTGGACGGCAGTGAAGGTCAGCCCGAGGATGTCGGTGGTCTCGTCCGCGGCGGACGGGAGTCTAGTACATTTTGGCGCCTTGGGCGTTGAAAGTTCGGCGTTGGGCGTTTCCATTCCATCCCCAGCCAGCACGGAGGCCCTACCCATGCCGATGAGCGCCCAGGACAAGCGGATCCTGCGGGATCTGGCGTCACGCTACAGCGAGATTGCGCACCTGGAGGTCCAGGCCCGGCGCATGGAACGGTACCGCCAGACGAACGCCCGGGAGCGCGTCCGCCCGGTGGTCCTGATCGACGAGGTGCCGTGGGGCGAGATCGACGATGCGGCGCTGCGCAACACCTGCGCCCCCGAGCTGGCCTGGCTGGAGACGCCCCTGCGGCAAACCCTCTACCAATGGGCGCATTTCCAGGTCGACCTGGTGGTGCCGCCGGTCTTCCGGGTGAGCAAGCGGGTCCGCTGGCTGCGCGGCATCGGCATCGAGGTGCAAGACCAGCAGATCAGCGGCGACACGGGAGCCTACATCTCCGCCCATGCCTACACGGACCAGTTGCAGACGGACGACGACCTGGCCCGCCTCCAGGAGCCGGAGATCGTCCATGACCGGACCGCCTCCGAGGAGGCGCTGGCCGTGGCGGGGGAGGTGTTTGCCGGGCTGATGGACGTGGAACTCGTGGGCGGCGCAGGCCTGCACGCCAGCATCTGGGACGAGATCGCCATGTACCGCGGGGTCGACGCCCTGCTGATCGACCTGGCCGAGCGGCCGGAGTTCATGCACCGGACGGCGCGGCGCTTCATGGAACTTGCCCAGGCCAGGTTCCGTCAGCTCGCTGCGCAGGAGCTGCTCGATCCCCATCCGGTCCTCCTGCACTGCACGGCCGCCTGCACGCGGGAGCTGCCCGCCGCGGACTTTGCCGGGCATGTCCGGGCGCAGGACAGCTGGGGCCGCGCCGCCGCCCAGATCCTGGGATCGGTGTCGCCGGCGATGCACGACGAGTTCGACCTCGCCTACAACGCCGAGCTGTTCCGGGACTGCGGCCTGCTCTACTACGGCTGCTGCGAGCCGCTCGACCGCAAGATCGACCTGCTGCGCCGTCGGTTCCCAAACCTGCGCAAGATCTCGATCACCCCCTGGGCCGATGCGCCCCGCGCGGCCGAGCAGATCGGCGGCGATTTCGTGATGGCCGCCAAGCCCAATCCCGCCTTCGTCGCCATGCCCCGCTTCGACCCCGAGCCCGTGCGCGAGGAGATCGCCCGCCACTGTACGGCCTGCCGCCGTCACGGCACTCCCGTGGAATTTGTCCTCAAGGACATCAGCACCATCGCCAACAACCCCGGCAACCTGACGCAGTGGGCCGCGACGGTGAACGCCGTCATCGACGAACACTACGGCTAACCTGAATTATTCATGAAGACCGAATATCTGTCGCCCCTTCAGGGCTTCGGTCATGGTGGGTTCATTTACCCCAGGGCTCACGCCCTGGGCTAAATCTGCCGTCCCTCCGGGACTCGATGGCCAGAATCCTTGCGGATCCCAGCCCTGTAAGGGCGATAGCCTTAGCCCAGGGCGTGAGCCCTGGGGTAGGTTGGTCGCCAGCCATGACCGGAGTCCTGAAGGGACGACAGAAACCCGCTTCCCACATGCACATGAATGGAGCCAATGACAAGAGGCCATATTTATGAATAATTCAGGCTAATCGTCTCATAATTATTTTGACGACATGGCACCCAACGTTTTATGCTCGGCGAATATCTGCCATCCCGCCGGGATGGCAGATATCATTGCCATTGCATCCTGCCCTGCCGCATGTATGGTATCTGACCATAGGGGGTATGCGCCAGCCGGAATGAATCTGCCGCCACATGCGATGCGCCACATGAACAAGACACATACCGTCAAGCGCCACATGGCGGACACCCGACGCGACGAGGTTGTTCCCGGAACACCGGCAGAGCGCATCGGCCTGGTCTGGCCGTTGACCCGTGAAGTCGTTTCATTGAGCAAGCGTCACGATGCTGAACGAAGACTACAAAGACATGTTACAGGCATTGGTCGACGAGCAGGTTAGATTTCTTCTCGTCGGTGCATATGCACTTGCCGCCCAGGATATCCACGCGCGACGATGGATATCGACATCTGGGCGATGCCAGCACCTGACAATGCCGACGCGGTAATGCGCGCCATAAGGCGTTTCGGCGCGCCTCTCCACCATCTGACCAAGGCCGATCTTGAGCGGGACGGGACCGTCTTTCAGATTGGCGTTGCGCCGCGACGAATCGACATCATCACATCGGCATCGGGCCTCCGATTTGAGGATGCCTTCTCGCGTTCGATGGTCGTCGCCATTGAGGGGATTGACGTCCATATCCCGTCGGTCGATGACCTCATTCGCAACAAGCGGGCAACAGGACGAACCAAGGACATGGCAGACGTAGAAGCCTTGGAAGCGTTGAAGACTTCCGCATCGGAGGGTGGAGGCGACTCGCCATAGTGCCGAACTTCCGCCGCCACATGTTCGCACGGGGATACGCGGTACAGATTTCACCACGAAGAGCACGAAGGGACACGAAGGATGGAATTTGATGAGTTGTCGGGCCGGGTGATCGGCTGTGCGATCGAGGTTCACCGCTGATCAATTTCAACGTCACGAGGCTCAAGTATGGCATCAAGCGTTTCGTTCTGTAAACTTTCGTGCTCTTCGTGTCCTTCGTGGTGAACAGAATGCGGAATGCGAACAACGGCATGTCGGCGGACGCTCGTACTTCACGCCGCTGATGCCAGACGCACGTGAGGGATCCCAAAGGGGAATGGTGCGGGAGCGACGGCACTTGCTCGTGGGACCTCCCAATTATCTCTTCGGTTCAATCCACCAGCGTCACCGCCGCCATCCCGACACCGTTGTCCACGACAATAGTACCGTTGAGGACACCGCCGGGCTCTTTTGCGGGCACAATGACGACGACCTTGCTCTCGCCGGTCTCGGTGTTCATGTACGAGGGCTTGCCCTTGCTGTCCTTGAAGCCGAGGAGCGCGTCCACCTCGGTCGGTTTAGCGACCTTCATCGCCTGGCGCTTGATGGCGTCATCGGCGATGACGTATTCCCGCCAAACCTTCGGAAGCTTGGAGCCGAACCAGGTACCGGTGATGACCAGGAGCTGGTTGCCGTCTTCGTCCACGCCGCCGTCGGCGATGTTGTCGATGACCGGCACGGTTAGGCCCAGCATTGGCACGGACTGGTCCGGAGCCTCCTTGCTGGCCAGGCGCAGATCCATCGCCAGGTCGTGCATCGTAGTTCCGGTGATCCACGTCGCCGCGCCCACTCCGCCCGCCTCTGAGGCCTTGAACGCCTTCTTGTCGAACAGGCGCAGCTTCTTGGTCCATTCACAGGAGATGGTGGCGTTGCCGTTCTCCTTGTCGATCTTCGTCAGCACCTTGACGGTTGCCTTGCCCGGCTTATCGGTCAACGGATGGGTGTAGGCGGCATAGACCTTGGGCCTGGACATGAAGAGCCCCTCCACCGGCAATCCCTCGACCAAGGCGGCATCAATCTCGAACGTCGAACCGCAAGTAACCGGGGATACGTTGGCAATCAACGAGAAGAGGATGTCCATGTCCATCCCGATGTTGGCACCCCCGATGAACGCTTCTTCGGAGTACCACGCCGCGAGCCAGGTGCCGTTGCCGTCGGTGGCGAGGTGCGGCCCGTAGTCCGAGCCTGTATCCGCCCCCGCGTTGGTGTTCAGCGCGGCGGGGGCTGACCAAGTCGCGCCGTTGTCCGTCGAGACGACGTAGAGAATATCCGGGTCCGTCCCGATGTTGGCCCCACCGATGAGCGCCTCACGGGAGTCCCACACCGCGAGCCAGGTGCCGATGCCGTCGGTGGCGAGTCGCAACCCGTAGTCTGCGCCCGTATCCATGTCGGCATTTGTGTTCAGGGCGGCGGGGGCCGACCAGGTTGAGCCGTCATCCGTTGAGACGGCGTAGAGGATATCGGCATCTGTCCCGATGCCACCGCCGATGGCCGGTTCCCAGGAGTTCCATGCCGCAATCCAGGTGCCGTTGCCGTCGCTGGCAATATTTGGGCCGTTGTCGTTGCCCGAATCCGTCCCGGCATTGGTGTTCAATGCGACGGGAACGCTCCAGTTCGCCCCGTCGTCCGTTGAGGCGGCGTACAAAATGTCCCCGTCCGTCCCGACGGTGCCGCCAAGATCATCGGTGGACGACCAGGTCGCGACCCAGGCGCCATTGCCGTCGGCGGCAAGGAATGGGTCAAGGTCGTTGCCCGAGTCCAAGCCCGCATTCGTGTTGAGAGCCGAGGGTGCTGACCAGGTTGCTCCGTTGTCCGGCGAGCGTGCGCACAGGATGTCATAGTCCGTTCCGATGCCGCCACTAAGGTTGGACTCGTTGGAGTGCCATGCTGCGATCCAGGTGCCATTGCCGTCGGTGGCAACCCGGGTGATGTAGTCGGAACCCGAGTCCGAGTCTGCATTTGTGTTGAGGGCGGAGGGTGCCGACCAGGTCGCGCCGTTGTCCGTCGAACGGGCATACAGGATATCGTAGTCCACGCCAATACCGCTGCCGATGTTGGGCTCGTCAGATCGCCAGACCACAATCCAATCGCCCTTGCCATCGGTAGCGACCCGCGCACCATTGTCAGAGCCAGAATCATCCCCCGCGTTAGTGTTCAAGGCTCCCGGTGCCGACCAGGTCGCGCCGTTGTCCGTCGAACGGGCATACAGGATATCGTAGT
>CAZBDL010000080.1:5035-10472 GCA_964490525.1 uncultured Victivallales bacterium
CTCCACCAGTGCCACTGCCGATATTGGGTTCCATGGAATCCCAAACGGCAACCCAAGTACCGTTGCCGTCCGTCGCCAATTCTGGGACGTAATCCCCTGCGCTATCCACCGTGGCGTTGCGATTCAATGCTGCGGGCGGAGACCAGGCCTGGCCCTGGGCGGCGATGGTGGCGAGCAGGGATAATAATGCAAAGGCGACGATAATGACTGTGAATCGCATTCCTATCCTCTTCCGGGTTTGTGGTCATGACAGAACAGGACGGCATGCCAGTGGAAATACCGCAGGGTTAACTCTCGACCCTGAACTACTCACTAATATGCAGATGCATAGGACTATGGCAGTGAAAATACCCTCAGAGACGGGCATTTCAAGCCGAAAAGACTTATACATGACGGCCGTGACCTGCCGATTTCCGAGACGCCCCGAGAACAGTCGTGAGATATCGAGAAGGCATCACGGAGCAAAGGGCTTTCCCGCACAATGGCTTCGAGACGGGCATCTGCGGTATTCCCGGGAACGCCAATCGCCGCATTGGCGTGGGCCAGGGAAACCTACCACGGAGAAAGCGACCCGAATAACATAAGGGACGCAGAGTCGAGCGTTGTGGGTAATCGAAATCTGGATCGCTATCGAAATCGAAGAATTCTAGCGAGTCCAATACGTCGATTTAGATCCCGATAGCAATTTCGATCCCGAGGGAAGAAACTCACAACAAGAGAATGCTACGCACGCCTAACGCCGCCGCGGATCCTTCGCGTTCGCATTAGCAGTGGCTTAGAGCCTTCTCGTTCTCGTCTTTGAAGGAGGTCTTGAATCAAGTCGGCAATCCCTGGCGATGGCGCTGGCGCCAGGCGGCGGGGGAGATGCCGAGCTTGCGGCGGAAGAGGGCGGAGAAGTGGAAGGCGTCGCGGAAGCCGAGGTCGGCGGCGATTTCCTTGATGGACTTGGCGGTGCTGGCGAGGAGAGCTTCAGCGACCTCCAGCTTCCGCGCCAACAGGTGCTGGTACGGGGTGCGTCCCCATTCCCGGCGGAAGAGCCGAATGGTCTGCGACGGCGACTTGCCCAGATGGCGGCTCATGGCCGTCAGGTCGAGATGTCCGAATACCTTGGCCTCGATGTGCCGGTGCAGGTCCATGGTCGTCTTCGGACTGGCCTCCGCGGCGCGGCTCCGGCGGATCTCGGCCAGTTGGCAGAGGATGCGGTGCAGGGCCACGGCGACATGGTCATGGGCATGGGCCAGGTCGCGCCGTGCCTGGCGCTGCCCCGCCCGGAACTCGGCCTCGAGGCGGCAGTCCGGGACATGATGGACTCCTTCCAGGCCATAGGCCTCGACCAGGCGCGCCACGAGCGGCCCGCGGACGTTGAACCAGAGCTTGATCCAAGGATCGCGGGCATCGGCGGCATAGGCATGGGTACTGCCGGCCGGGACCATGTAGGCATCGCCCGCCCGGGGAGTCCAATGCCGCCCATTCACGCTCAGGGTGCCGCTTCCGGAGAGGACATATTCAAAGACATGGATGGGGCTGTTGCGCCGGACAATCCGGTAGCTGCCGTCGCAGTACGAGACGCCGAACGCCTCGACGGTCAGCGGCCTGCCCGCCGACGCCCCGCCGGGAGGGACATGGATGGTCTCCTTCATGCGCATAATCTACATGCATTTGCGAATTTCGCACATTTAACTCCGCGATGCATGACGATATCGTTAATGGAGGAGAGGATCTGCGACCTTCGCAACCACAGCCCGGGTCGATGCCGAGCGGGAGCTCGGCGGTTCTGGGAAAACCGAAATCCTAAGTGCATGTGGACATAAATACGATGACATGCCAATCGTCCTCGTCCTCGTCCTCAGTCCCGAGCACGACGACGTCTCGGGACGGTCCTCGTCCTCGAAAACTCTGAGGAATAATCGAGGACGACGACGAGGACGAGCACGATTACGATAAGCACATATGTCGCCGAACTTATGTCCTGGAGCACTAAGTGCATCATCCCCCACCCCAGGAGCTGCCCATGAGCATTGTCGCTGCGATTCCGCGTCCGGAGCATCCGCGTCCCCAGTTCGAGCGGGCCGCCTGGCTCAATCTGAACGGCGCCTGGAGCTACGTCTTCGACTTCGGTCAGAGCGGCCAGGATGCGGGCCGGGACCTGCACCGCAGCACCGGGTTCGCCGAGCGCATCATCGTGCCCTTCTGTCCGGAAAGCGCCCTCTCCGGGGTGAGGCACGTGGACTTCATCCCGGGGATGTGGTATCACCGACTGATCGCCGTCCCGGCGGCATGGACGGGGAAGCGCATCCTGCTGCACTTTGGCGCGGTCGACTATGAATGCGAGGCGTTCATCGACGGGACGTCGGTCGGCACGCACTTTGGCGGGTCGGCCTCCTTCACGTTCGACATCACGCGGACGGTCCATGCCGGGGCCGAGCACCACCTGGTGGTGCGCGTACGTGACGATGTGCGCAACGGCCACCAGCCCGTCGGCAAGCAGTCCCAGCAATTCCGGTCGCATGGCTGCCACTACACCCGGGTCACCGGCATCTGGCAGACGGTGTGGCTGGAGGCGGTCGATCCCTGCGGCCTGCGCGACGTCCATCTCCTCCCGGATCTTGATGACGGACGCCTGGCCATCATCCCCCGCTACCATGCGGAACGGCGCGGGCTGCGCCTGAGGGCAACGCTATGCGCCGGAGACCGCACCGTCGTGACGGGCGAAGCGGCGGCGGCGGGCGGCGTACCCGTCGTCCTTGCCATTCCCGACGCCCGCCCGTGGAGTCCCGAGGATCCGTTCCTGTACGGCCTGACGCTGGAGGTGATCGGCGCGGACGGCGAGGTTCAGGACCAGGTCGTCAGTTATGCCGGACTGCGGCAGATCCACATCGAGGGGGGGCAGGTCTTCCTCAACCACCGGCCGCTCTATCAGCGGCTGGTGCTGGACCAGGGGTTCTATCCGGACGGGATCTGGACGGCCCCGAGCGACGAGGCCCTGCGGCGCGACATCGAGCTGGCGATGCAGGCGGGGTTCAACGGGGCCCGCCTGCACCAGAAGGTCTTCGAGGAGCGCTTCCACGGGTGGGCCGACCGGCTGGGCTACCTGACCTGGGGCGAGTCGCCCTCCTGGGGCTGCGACCAGAACAGCATCGCGGGGGCCCGAAACTTCCTGTCGGAATGGGCGGAGATCCTGGTGCGCGACCGCAACCATCCCTCGATCATCACCTGGACGCCGTGGAACGAGACGGTCGGGCGGACCTGTCCCGCGCAGCATGCACGGGTGCACCTGGACAGCTACGCGCTGTGCAAGAGCCTCGACCCGACCCGTCCAGTGAACGACGCCAGCGGCTACATCCACTGCCGGACGGACCTATGGACGGTGCACAACTACGAGCAGGATCCGGAGCGGCTCGCCGCGATGCTTGCGCCGCGTCCCGAGACCGGCGTCTGGCGCAACCATCCGGCGGTCGAATGTCCGTACGAGGGGCAGCCCTACTTGGTCGACGAGTACGGCGGCATCCAGTGGATTCCCTCCCCGGAGCGCGTCTTCGCCGACAACTCCTGGGGCTACGGCGAGCCGCCACGCACGGTCGAGGAGTTCCACGACCGCCTCCGCGGCCAGACCGACGCCCTGCTCGGGCACCCCCACATCGTCGGCTACTGCTACACCCAGCTCACCGATGTCGAACAGGAGCAGAATGGCATCTACAACTACGACCGCTCCGCGAAGTTCGACCTGGCACGGATCCGCGCCGTCTTCTCGCGGAACCCGTCCGCCGAAACCATGGACTGACCGGGTCGATGGCGAAATCCGCGCCATCCGGCTTGCCTTTTCTCCGTATGCGGTCTACCGTGTACCTCGCCAAAGGGCAAACCACCACCACAGAGAGGGAGAAGGCGCCATGCTGAAGAAGATGGGAATCCTCGCCGGAGCCGCGATCGTCGTCGGTTGCTTCGCCACGGGTTGCGTCAGCGACCGTCCGCTGGGCACGATCTACACCGAGTCGACCTATGACGTCCAGGGCAACAGCGGCCAGCTGGCCAACCTGAAGGTCGGCACCGCCGAGGCCAAGTGCTACTTCGGCGTCGTCGGCCTGGGCGACTGCAGCATCGACGCCGCCACGAAGAACGGCGACATCAAGGACGTCAAGTACATCGACCGTTCGGTCAAGAACCTCTTCGGGTTCAGCACCATCACCACCAAGGTGTACGGCAACTGAACCGGCGGACAACGCCAGAGACACAGGAACCCCGGTCAGCCGGGGTTCCTTTTTTTCATGGATCTACGGTGGGGACGGACCCAACGGACCAAACGGACTCAACGGCGAGGGAACAGGTCCGATCCCATCGGCGGCGGTACCGGGCCACGGCTTCGCCTCGATGCTTTGCATATCGCATGTGCCATTGCGGACCTGGCCGCAACAATCCAGGATCGGGAAATTGACATTTTCCCGCCGAAAGGTAGGGTATGCGCTTCAGTTCCTGGCGCTTGGCAGGGATCCCGAATCCCGGTCGTCGCCCCCCTGCGGAAATCCGTATCATGGCCTTGACGGACAACTCATCCCGAACTGACGCGCCGCCCCGCCGCCAGGGAACCCGGCGTCCGGGCTGGTGCCTGCCGGCCATGCTGTGGCTGCTGCTGGCGCTGACGGCCGGCTGCCGCCAGGGCGGGGGTGCCGTCGAGGATCCGGAGGCGCGCATCACCGAGGCCTGGGTCGAGTTCCGCATGGGCGAATACCGGCGGGCGGCCCAGATGTTTGGGGAGGTGGCGCAGGGCACGGACGTTGACGAGACCTCCCGGCTGCGCGCCCTCTACGGGCTTGGCTGCACGCACTGGCAGAAGCTGCCGACGGCCGACAAGCCACAGGCGCGGCGAATCTTCACGGAGATTCAGGAATTGGCGCCGACCAGCGAGTACGCCGCCTGGAGCGAGCTGGCGCTGATCCGCATGGACCACATCGTCCCGGTCGGGGAGAAGCCCGACTACCCGGCCATCCGGCAACGCTACCAGGCCCTCTACGAGCGTTTTCCCGAGACCATGCCCGGCCATGAGGGATTCATCTACCTGGCCGGCACCCACATTGCGAGCCTGGAGCGCGGGGATCTGGAGACCGCGGTCACGCTGCTCGACC
This sequence comes from uncultured Victivallales bacterium, assembly GCA_964490525.1. Lineage (GTDB taxonomy): Bacteria > Verrucomicrobiota > Lentisphaeria > Victivallales > CAZBDL01 > CAZBDL01. The sequence goes on from CAZBDL010000080.1 coordinate 10,156, forward strand.
AGTTCATTGCCCGCCATCCAGACTCCCCGTTCATCAGCAGCGCCTGGTTCCTCCGCGGCCGGGCGGCAGAATTCCTTTCCCGTCCCGAGGAGATGCTGGAGGCGAAGATCCGCTCACTGGAGACGGTCGAGCTGGATCCGAGCAATCCACGCATGGAGAATTCCGGGCGCTACTGGATCATCGCCACCACGGCCGAGTTCGAGGCCGGCGACTTCGCCGTCGCCCGGGACTATTACCAACGGCTCATTGACGAATATCCTCAGGATCGCCGCCGCTTCGCCGCCTTCCAGGCGCTCGAGCGCCTGGCGGCCCTGACC
>CAZBDL010000081.1:0-10416 GCA_964490525.1 uncultured Victivallales bacterium
CGGCCGACGCCCAGCCCCCGGCCGACGCCCTCGCCCTGCTCCCCCCGACCGTCGCCCGACGCTGGCACGCCAGCTTGGGGCCGAATGCCACCAAGACCCTCGCCGAGCTGTTCCAGCAGGAGGCGCCGCTGACCTTCCGAATCCTCCGCCCGGCCCTGCCCGGGAACGCGTTCGATGCCGTCGGTGCGGCTCCGCTCGACCTCCCCGCCTGGGCCGGCGAGGAACGATTCATGACCTGCTCCCGTCCCGCCGAGCTGCTCGCCGGGCCATGGCTCGCACACGGCGACATCTACGTCCAGGATCCCTCGACAGTGGCGGCGCCCCGCCTCCTGCCCGACCCGCTCGACGGGCTGGTTCTCGACCTGTGCGCGGCGCCCGGCGGCAAAACCCTGCTCCTGGCCGGGCGCCTCGCCCATGACGCCCTGCTCGTCGCCGCCGACCTCTCCTGCCGACGCCAGCGCCGCACCGTCGCAAACCTCGCGGCCGCACCGTTTTCCCGCGCCTTCGCCATCGCCGCCGACGCCTGCCGCCCACCGTTTCCCCCGTCCTGCGCCAGCCATGTCCTGCTCGACGTGCCCTGCACCAATACGGGGGTCTTCCGGCGGCGCCCCGACGCCCTCTGGCGGTTTGGGCAGGGACATCTCGATGAGCTGACCGCCAGCCAGCGCATCCTGCTCGCCGCCGCCGCCCGTCTCGTCCGCCCCGGCGGCAACCTCGTCTACAGCACCTGCAGCCTGGAGCCGGAGGAGAATGCGGCGCAGGTCGACGCCTTCCTGGCCGCCCACCCGGACTTCGCCCGGCAACGCCAGGAGACCATCTTCCCCTCCCCCGGGCACGACGGCGGCTTCGCCTGCCTCATGACCCGGAGCGGACCGTAGCCGACGAGCAAGGCCTGCCAGGCATCCGCCCAGCCTGCCGACGAGGCGAAGGTGAATTCCGACACGCCCCATCCGCGCCACCAGCACACCAGCCGCCACGGCAGCACAATGACCTTAAGATAGGCCAGCGGAACAGCTCAACTCACCATGATGCCGAGCTTCCGTCCTCTTTGCAATTTATGCAAATACTTGCGCGGGATGTCCCCCATTATCCTCAGCCCGCGAAAAGCAGGCCGAGGCGGTAGACGGCGACGGCGACGACGAAGCCGAAGGCGGTCTGGTAGGCCATCGCGAACAGCGCCCAGCGCCAGCCCCCGGCCTCACGACGGATGACCGCCACCGTCGGCAGGCAGGGGGCGTAGATCATCACGAAGAGCATCAGTGCGAAGGCGCGTAGCGGCCCCCAGGCGGGATCCGCCGCGAGGCGCGCGGACAGCGATGACGACGCCTCGGGATCGACGTCGGTCATCGCATAGGCGGTGCCGAGGGTGCCGACCACGACCTCCTTCGCCGCCAGGCCCCCCAGCAACGCGATGTTGTCGCGCCAGTCAAACCCGGCCAGCGAGCCGATTGGCTCGAGCAGCCGCCCGAACCGCCCCGCAAGCGAGTTGCGCAGCTGCTCGCGCGCGATCAGGGCTTCGGTCTCGGATGCCTCATTCCCCGCCGCCGCCACGGCCTCGCTCGTCAGCTCCGCAATCCGTGCCTCGGACAGGCGCGGGTAGTACATCAGCATCCACAGGGCGACATTGACCGCAAGGATGATGGTGCCCGCCTTGCGGATGAACATCCAGGTACGGCTCCAGGTGTGGATGAGCATGCCGCGCGGCGTCGGCCAGTGATACACGGGCAGCTCCATCACGAAAGGCGTCTGCTCGCCGCGGATCACCCAGCGGCGCAGCATCCAGGCGGCGGCCACCGCCATGACCCAGGAGATCAGCCAGAGGCTGAACATGACCAGGCCCCGCGAGCCCGCGAAGAAGGCCGCGATGAGCATCGCGTAGACCGGCAGCTTGGCGCCGCAGTTCATCATTGGGGCGACGAGCATGGTCACCAGGCGGTCCTTCTCCTCACGCATGGTGCGCGTCGCCAGCACCCCGGGGACGGCGCAGCCGCCCGCCCCAAGCCCGCCCGAGACGAGCAGCGCCAGGGCCGACTTGCCCTGTAGCCCGAAGGTGCGCAGGATGCGGTCGAGGATGAAGGCCACGCGCGCGACGTAGCCGCTGTCCTCCAGGAAGGCGACAAACAGGAACATGAAGAAAATCAAGGGCACGAACTCCATTACCCCGCCGACGCCGCCGATGATCCCGTCGCAGACCAGGGACTGCAGCGCCGGGCTGGGCACGAACCGCTGCGTCAGCCCGCTGGCCAGCTCGAAGGTCCGCCCGAGGAAGCCGGTGGGGGAGACCCATTCACCGTCGGCATAGGGCAGCCAGGCCCACTCGTCCGAGACCTTGAAGACGATGAAGAAGGTGAAGTAGACGATCAACCCGAGGATGGCGGGGCCGAGAAGGCGGTGGCAGACGACCGCGTCGATCGCGTCGGACACCAGCCGCCGGGTCTGGGCGGGCATGCGCACGGCCTCGCGCATCAGTCCGGCGACGAAACCGTAGCGAAACTCGCTGACGGCCACGGAGGCATCCTCGTGAGAATGCTCGCGCAGGCGGCGGCGGGATTCCCCCATCGCCTGGCGAATGGGCTCGGCATGGCCTGCCCGGTCGAGCAGGGCGAGAACGCGCGGATCGTCCTCCAGCAACTTCAGCGCCAGCCAGGGGGCAGGCCTGTGGGCGCAGAAGGCGGCATCGGCGCGCACCGCCGCGAGCAGCGGCTCGACCGCGAAGCCCAGTTCGTGAGTGAGGACCAGGGTATGCGGACGGAGGCCCTGCGCCACCGTCTCCAGGCAGGCTGTCTTCAGTGCGTCGATGCCACGCCCGCGGCTGCCCATCGTCACCACCACCTTCACCCCAAGCAGTGCCGACAGGCGGGCGACGTCGATGTGGATGCCCTTGCTTTCCGCCACGTCCATCATGTTCAGCGCCACCACCATCGGCACGCCCAGCTCGATCAGCTGGATGGTGAAATAGAGGTTGCGCTCGAGGTTGCCGGCGTCGACCACATTCACCACCACGTCGGGCTGACGATCCAGCAGGAAGTCGCGCGCAACCAGCTCCTCCTGCGAGTACGCGGTCAGCGAATAGGTCCCGGGCAGGTCGACGACCCGCGCCTTCTCCGTCCCGAAGGTCCCCGTCCCCTCGTAGAACTCGACGGTCACGCCCGGATAGTTTGCGACCTCGCGCAAGCTTCCCGTCAAGGCATTGAAAATACATGTCTTGCCAGCGTTCGGGTTGCCGGCGATAGCAATCGTCAGACGGTCGGGAACGGCAGGCATCGGACACCTTGAGCGTTGAACGTTGAGCGTTGCAAGAGCCCTCCCTCTCCCTGCCTGCCTCCCTCCTGCTCTCATGCCTCCTTGGCGTGTGCAGGCAACCACTCGATCTCGATGTCACGGGCATCGTCGACGCGCAGGGCCAGGGAATAGCCCTTCACCGTGATCTGCAGGGGGTCGCGCAGCGGGGCATAGCGCTCGACGGCCAGCTCCACCCCGCGGAGGATGCCCATGTCCATCAGCCGTTGGCGGATCGCGCCATGCCCGCCCAGCCGCATCACCCGTACCCGGTCTCCTTCGCGCGCCTCGGCCAAGGTCGGCGGCCCCGACGGGAACGGCTCCCCGGGAAGCGGCCCGACCATGATTCGCCCGGCCATGCCGCCCCCGACCGTCAGGCGAATGCCGTCGGCCAGCACCGAGACCGGTCCCTCGCCACTGGCCTCGCCCGTGACCAGCACGGTGCCCCCCGTGCGCAGGCCCATGGCGGCAAGATGCGTCACCATGCCATGCCCCCCCACCAGCGCCTCAAGCTGACCGCGGCTGCCCAGCGGCAGACGGGAAAGGGGACGGGTCAACCGGGCATGCGGACGGGAAGGCATGGCGATCCCTTGTTCTCGGCTCCTGGATGGCAGGACATAAGTTAGGTCAACCTAATTACAAGTCAAGCCTGCCGGAAAGCATATTCCCAAGGGTGGCCCGGATGCGGGCGGTGCCCTGTTGCCGCGGCGGGATGCGGGGATGAAGCTTCCCACGCCGTGGCGGCACCCTCCATGGCGAACTATCTCACGGCGGAACGCTCAACGGACGCATGTCGCACACGAACGTTACGCGTTCTGGGACGGGGCCGAAACGATGCCGAGACGATCCCTATTGGGCAGGCGGCGGGGTGTTGGCGGGAGCGCTGGGCGGGGCGATGATCGTCGCCGCATGGATGACGACCTTGCCGGAGTAGGCGCAGTTGGGGCAGTCGTAATGCTCCTGCCAGGAGCTTCCCGGGGCGGGGGCGGGTACGGTCCGCGGCTCGCCCACATGTCCGCAGAAGGGGCAGACGATGTTGAAGGTGGCGTTGCCGCCCTCGACGGCCGCGATCTTGACGCCGCCGACGCCGTCGTAGGAGACGGTGTCGGTCTTGAGGGTCGAAGTCTTTTGGGTGGCGATGATGGCACATCCGGCGATCATGGCGAAGGCGAGGGCGGCGCAGAGCAGCCCGGCGGGGCGGAGTTTCATCTTCATGGTCGTTCCTTCTTCGTTGGGGGTGAGGACGGCTGTGGGCGACGCGGCTACCATAACCGCTGGACGGGCAAAGGAAAGCCCAGGTCAATGGAGGCTGGGCGGGCCAGCGCGCGGGCCGGGGCCGGGGCCGCCGCCCCACATGTCGCAGGTGTCCTCGTTGGTGCGCAGCACCGAGACGGGATTTTCGTACTCGTCGTAGGCGTACTCGAAGCCCATCTGGAGCCAGCCCGCGCCGGTGGGATTGGCGACGGGGTCGTAGGCGACCGTCGGCAGGGGGCCAGCCAGATAGTCGCGGTTGTAGCCGCGGCTGCGCCATTCCTCGTTATTGAGGAGTTGGAGGCAGGCCAGGTAGCGAGCGGTGCCGGCCGGCGGAGCGCTGCCGGGGTTGTCGAGGTCGTCGACCTCGGAAAGCCATTCGAGGAAGCGGGCGAGGTCGAAGAGCTCCTGGTTAGCGAGGGTGTCGCCCGGATCCTGCATGGCGACGGGGATCAACCGGGCCCCAGTGAAGACCGGCAAGACCATGGTGGCAAGGAACGGCGGCACGCCGGTGTCCAGCGCCCCGAATGGCTTGGCCAGCGAAGAGCTGTCGCTGCGCTTGGTGTCGCTGGCGCGGCTGGCGACGAGGCGGTTGCTGGCCAAGGAGTTGACGCGATAGCGGTCGGAGACGGTGTCGGCATCGGCTTGGCAGTTGACCTTGGCGACGGCCCCGCCGTAGATGTATTCCTCGCGCAGTGGCGAGCGCAGGAAGAGCGGGCTGCTGCCGTCGACCCAGCCCTCGCCGGGAACCGTGTTGCGCCAGGTCCCGTCGTAGATGCACCAGGACATGTAGGGCAGCGGGGTGTCGATGCCGTCGGAGTCCTCCGGTTCGTCGGCGTCGTATTCGTCGGCCAGGGTCAGGCCGCGCGCGGCAGCCAGGTCGGCTAGGAAGGGTTGGGCGCTGTCGTAGGCGTAGGTGTCGCCGGTATGGCTCACGTAGAGAGGAAAGATCTCGCTCTCGCGGATGAAGTCCTGGGCGTCCTGGACGATTTCGATGTCCCACCACTTGCCGCTGAAGTCATAGGACTTGAGCAGGGTGCGCAGGGTGTAGTAGCACCAGTACTCGGCGGCGATGGCGTCGTAGAGGCCGAGGTCCATCAGCCACGGGGGATCGACCGCCGGCATCGCCCCTTCCATGTTGGGGCGGGCGGCGACGCCGCCGTCGAGGGCGTCCTCGATCATCATGCGGTAGGGTTGCCGCCAGGTGTAGCCCTCGATCGCCTTGGGATGGCCGCCGTAGCGGGTCCAGTCCTCGTAGTATTCGTCCGGGCTGGCCGCTCCGGACTCGTCGACCATCAACTGCTCGACATAGTTGCTGCGCATGAAGCCGGACCAGTGGGCGATCGGGTTCATGCCGTTGTTCTTGGCGGCCTGCTGGGCGGCGCCAAAGCCGACCAGGGGACCGACAAAGGCGATGCGCGCCTGCATTTCGGTGAGCAGGTCGCCGGAAGCGGCAAGACCCTCGGGGGTGTCGTCGCCGTAGGGGGGAATGTCCGAGACCAGGACGGTGCAGGCCTTGATCAGGTTGAGCTCACCGATGAGGTTGAGGGAGTGGGCCTGCCAGGTGGCCCCGGCGAGGGCGGCGGCGTCGGCGGCAGTCTGGGTCTTGACCTTGACCCGGATGATCGACTGCAGGTCGAAGAGGAAGAGCACCGCGATGAGCAGGATGACCATGGCGATGGCGGCGAGGAGCAGGGTCTGCCCGCGCTGTCCCCGGCGGCAGCGGCCGCCGTCAGTCCTGGAGATAATCTGCCGCATGGTTGGCCACCTGGGCGTTGCCGGTGATGTCCACCGCATCCTCGGCCGTGTCGAACCAGGCCCGCTGGGGGTCCATGAGGTCGAAGATGGCGAAGGGATAGTTGCGGAACTGGACGTTCAGGTCGATCAGGCCGGTCGTGGTCGGCTGGTAGCCGTGGCCGATGCGGGTCTGCGGAGGGGCGATGCCCGGGGCATAGTAGCGCCCGTCGTACTCGTTGCCCCCGCGCCAGTACTCGTACTCCAGCCAGCGGATCCCGGAGATGTATTCCGGGATCATCATCCGCTCGCCGTAATACTGGGCAACCGGTGAGCCGTAGGTCTGGTTGTTCGGGGAGACCAGGCGGCCGGAGGCGCCGATGGCCCCGACCCGGGCCGAGCGGTAGAGGAGATAGTCGGCAAAGCCCACCGCATAGGCCCGCCCCGTGCAGAAGGCCGAGTAGCGCGTGAGGAACTGGGCCACGGCCAGGTGAAAGACCTGCAGCAGCCCGAAGAGGATCAGGCACAGGACCAGCATGGCCAGCAGGTTCTCGAGGATGGCCTGACCATGCTCGCCCCGGCGTCGCCGCCGCCGTCCTTTCGCCCTTGGATCCATCGCCTAGCTCCTCGCAAGGCCGGTGCGCACCGGGACATCATGCCGTCATCCTGCGCCACGCCGGATCCGGATCACGCCGGGCCCGTGGACAAGCCCGGCGCCGCGCGCGTTGCGCCAGCCTTACTCCGTATCCAGCTCAAGGCCACCGGCGTCGATCGTCTGCAACGTCTCGATGGAGCTGGTCTCGACCGCTTCCTCAGCCCCTTCGGCCCCGAACGTCGAGGCGACGCCGGCGATGATCGTGCGGATGCGGTCGCTGAAGATCCCCATCACCGTCAGGGCGGCCACGGCCACGATCACGATGATGATGATGTACTCGACGATCGCCTGTCCCCGTTGCTTCCTCATCGTGCGCGTCTTCATGGTCCTTCTCCCTGTGGGTGGTGGTGGCGGGTTCACTGATATCGATCACGGTTCCTTGATCACTGATCACCGATCACTGATCACCGATCACTGATCACCGATCACTGATCACTGATGACTGTTCACTGCTCCCGTTACGGATAGTCCAGGCCGACGAGGTTGACGATGCGCCAGCCGTAGTCGTTGAAGGCGTCGAGCAGGAAGACCAGGGTCACGGTGACGAGGACGAAGAGGGCGAGCAGGGCGGCGTACTCGACCATGGCCTGGCCGCGCGGCGAGGTCCGCCGGCCGGCATGTCCGCGCGTCTTCATGCTTCTGGAGCTCCCTTGCGTCGGAGAACACGGTTTTTCTGGTTGTCGAGGATCAGGACGGTGGGCTGCCAGGCGGCGGCCTCGTCCTCGGTGCAGACGGCGAAGGACATGACGGTGATCTCGTCGCCCGGCTTGCCCTTGTGGGCGGCCGCGCCGTTCAGGCGCATCACCCCGGAGCCCTCGGCCCCCGGGATCGCATAGGTCTCAAGCCGCTCGCCATTGGTGGCATTGACCACGAGGATGCGCTCGTAGGGGCGCATCCGCGCCTGGCGCAAGAGGGCGGTGTCGATCTCGAGGCTCCCCTCGTAGTCGACCACCGCGTCGGTGATTCGCGCCTTGTGGATCTTGCTCTTCATGAGGATCAGCTTCATGGTGGTTCTGCCCGGAAAACGCCCCGGCGGGCGGGTTTATTGTTTCAGTCTCCAAGAATCTGCGACTTGCTGTCCAGGACGATGCCCTTCAAGGCCATCTTCAAGGCCTCCGGGTTCGAGGCCATGGCGAGGGCGTCCTCCTCGCTGATGTGGCCGTCGTTGACGAGCTGGAGCATCGACTGGTTGAAGGACTGCATGCCGTCCTCGCGCCCGTTCTCGAGGGCGACGCTGAGCTTTTCGAGCTTGTTCTGCTCGAGGAGCTTGCGGATCATCGGCGAGTTCATCATGATCTCGCAGGCGGGGACGACGCCGCCGCCGAAGGCACGCGGCATGAGGCGCTGGCAGATGATCGCCTGGAGGTTGATGGCGAGGGCGCCGCGGATGGCGGCCTGCTCGGCGTGCTCGTAGAAGTCGAGGATGCGGGTGACGGCCTGGGAGGCGGAGGTCGAGTGCAGGGTGGTCATCACCAGATGGCCGGTGTCCGAGGCCTGCAGCGCCGCGTCGAAGCTCTCCTTGTCGCGCATCTCGCCGATCATGATGATGTCCGGATCCTGGCGCAGGACATGGACCAGGGCCGAATAGAAGGATTCGGTGTCCAGCCCCACCTCGCGCTGCTCGATGATGCAGCGCTTGTCATGAAACTCGTATTCGATGGGATCCTCGATGGTGACGATGTGGCGGCGGCGGGTCTGGTTGATGTGCTCGATCATCGAGGCGAGGGTGGTCGACTTGCCGGAGCCGGTGGTGCCGCTGATGATGATGATGCCGCGGGCGGCCTCGGCGATCTTCTTGACCTGGTCCGGCATGCCGAGCCGATCGACCGAAAGGATGTCCGTCTTGACGTGGCGCATGGCCATGGCGATGGCCCCGCGCTGGCGGTGGACGTTGACGCGGAAGCGCCCGATGCCGTCCTCGACGAAGGACAGGTCGGCGTCGCCCTTGGTGTCCAGGCGGGTCAGCATGTCCTCGTTGAGCATCTGCCCCATGAGCTTGTCGAGGAAGCTGGCATCGGTCATGAAGTCCGTGTCCACCAGGTCCCCCTCGATGCGCAGGGTCACCGGGGAGCCCTGCTTGATGTGCCAGTCGGAGGCGTTCGAGTTGATGCCCAGTTCGAGGACATCGCGCAACATGGTCTTGGGCATGGGGACATCCTCCTGCGGGGGGTGTTCAGTCGGGATATTCACGCATCAGGTCGACCATCTCGGCGACGGCGGTGGCCATGCCGACGTGGATGGCGCGGGCGACAATGCTGTGGCCGATGTTCAGCTCCACGAGGTGCGGGATGCGCAGGATGCCCGGGAGGTTGTCGTAGTCGATGCCGTGCCCGGCGTTCACCCGCAGGCCCAGGCGATGTGCCAGCTCCGCCCCGCGCACCAGGCGCGAAAGCTCGGCGGCCCGGATCCGTCCAGCGGCTTCGGCATAGGCCCCGGTGTGCAGTTCGACATACTCGGCGCCGGTGTCCCGCGCGGCCCGCAGCTGCCCGGGATCCGGGGCGATGAAGAGGCTGACCAGGATGCCGTGCGCCTGAAGCTGGCGGACCGCCTTGGCCAGGCGGGCACCCCCGCCCTGCACGTCCAGCCCCCCCTCGGTGGTCAGCTCGCGGCGCTTCTCCGGCACCAGGCAGCAGGACAGTGGCCGGACCTCCCCGGCGATGCGCACCATCTCCGCCGTCGCCGCCATCTCCATGTTCAGGCGGCGGACCGCCCGCGCCAGGCGGCGCAGGTCGTCGTCCTGGATGTGGCGCCGGTCCTCGCGCAGGTGCGCCGTGATGCCGTCCGCCCCCGCCGCCTCGCATTCGCGCGCGGCCGCGACCGGATCCGGCAACCGGGCCCGCCGGGCCTGGCGGACCGTCGCGACATGGTCGACGTTGACCCCGAGCTTCAGCATGCAGGCTCTCTCCTCCGTGCGCTCCGTGTCTCCGCGCCGTGCGGAACCGGGGCGGCCGGTAGTATACACGCCCGCCTGCCCGAACACAATCCGCAAAAATGGCATGAAAATCATAAGTAAAACAAGGGAAATTAGTTATGAAATATGTTCGCCGAAAGACGGGTAAACCTAATATGGCCTGCCATTTTTTACCGGAGGCAAGCCTATTGGGGCGCATCTGCTTCGTTGGCTTCAGCTTGCGGTGGTCACCACCGCGGCGCTTCGCCGCCTCGCACCTGCGCCCCAATGGGCTTGTGAATAATCCAGGCTAAAGATCTCGGACGCGCTCATCGTCTCGTCCTTGCATTGACCTGAGAACGCGCACCCCCGGGTGTTTTCTTACCAGTAAGACGGAATGAGGGTGAAAAGACCGTCCGGAGCCCCATTGGGACATCTCGACGGTGGTCCACGCCCATACATGGGCACGATGGCGAGCGCGAGCACGAGGACGAGGTGTCCCCGCTGTTCCATTCCGCGCGCCGCATTCCGTGCCACGCCAGGCGTGGCAAGCTCCCCCTGCCCCCTGCCCCCTGCCCCCTGCCCCCTGCCCCCTGCCCCATGCCCC
>CAZBDL010000082.1:0-10280 GCA_964490525.1 uncultured Victivallales bacterium
GTTCTCGTAGACGGTCATGTGCGGATACAGGGCGTAGTTTTGGAAGACCATGGCGATGTCGCGATCCTTCGGCGGCACGTCGTTCACCGTGCGATGGCCGATGCTGATCGTGCCGCTACTGATCTCCTCGAGCCCGGCGACCATGCGCAGCGTCGTCGACTTCCCGCATCCCGAGGGCCCGACCAAGACACAGAACTCGCGGTCCTTGATGTGCAAGTTGACGTCGTTGACAGCCTTGACGCCGCCCGGGTAGATCTTGCACACGTCCTTGAGGATGACTTCGGCCATGGCGGGCTTCCTTGATTGAGGTATGTTACATGGCACGGATGGGACGCCTTGGGCCCCGATCCAAAAATCGACAGGCGGACTATACCGCCAACCCCGTAAAGGTCAACCCGGCAAGCCACGGGAACAGTGGGGGGCAGGCCATCCCCCCGGAGGACGCCAAGAGGTCATGATGGCATGCCCCGACAGCCCCATGGCCGCCCCTGCGGGGCGGCGCGTCGCCACCCGGATCGTGGCGGAGGAGGCTGGCAACCGGCTCGACGCCTGGCTTGCCGGGCGCTTCACCTATCATACCCGGAACCGCTGGCAGCAGGTCATTGGCACGGGGCGCATCACCGTCAACGGCGCGCCCGCCCGGCCCGCCTGCCGACTCCGTGCGGGCGACGAGATCCGCTTTGCGGTCGACGACCTAGCGGAGCCGCCGGTGGACGACCGCGTCGCCGTGCTCCGCGAGGATTCCTGGTTCCTGGCGGTGGACAAGCCCGCTCCCCTGCCCTGCCATCCCGCCGGGCCGTTCTTCCGGAACACCCTCTGGCATCTGCTGCGGGAGCGGTTCGGCGACATCCACCTGGTCAACCGGCTCGACCGCGAGACCTCGGGCATCGTCCTGGCCGCCCGCTCCCCGGAGGCCGCCGCCGCCCTCGCCGCCGGCGGACTTCGCAAGCGCTACCTGGCCATCGTCGAGGGATGCTTCCCGGAGGCCTGCGCCGCGGTCGGCCACCTGGTCGCGGACGACGGCTGCGAAGTTCGCAAGCGCCGCCGCTTCCTGCCCGCGGGCAGCGTTCCTTCCGACCAGCTGCCAACCGACGCCGAGACGTCCCGCACCCGCTTCCGGCGGCTGGGCACGGACGGCACCCTCTCGCTGGTCGAGGCGGAGCTGGAGACCGGCCGCACCCACCAGATCCGCGCCACCCTCCTCGCGCTCGGTCATCCCCTGGTCGGCGACAAGCTCTACGGCCCGGACCCCGGCATCTTCCTGCGCTTCGCCCAGGACCGCCTCGCGCCCGACGACCAGGCCCGCCTGCGCCTTCCGCGCCAGGCCCTGCATGCCCATCGCCTCGACTTCGCCCACCCGCGGGACGGATCCCCGGTGAGCATCGTCGCCGCCCTCCCCGCGATCCTGCGCCAGCTCTGCGCCGCATCATGGCGGGACAATTGACAGGACGGCGGCCGCAGGTAGAGTCCCGGCTGGCGTGGAGAATCCGATGACCCTGACAACCGAGATTGTCGTCCTGCGCAAGACCCCATGGCAGGAGAGCAGCCTGATCGTGGTCGGGCTGAGCGCCGCCCTGGGCCGGGTTGACCTGATGATGCGCGGCGGCAAGCGACTGGGCGCGAAGGCTTTCCCCATGGTCGACCTGTTCCGGGTGCTGGACATCGAATTCCGCGACGGCGACGCCGGGCTGCGTCCGCTCCTGCGTGCGGACATGGTACGCGACCACCAGGGAATCGCCGGGCATCCCGAGCGCTACCTGGAGGCCTGCCGCCTCGCCGTCTTCCTCCTGCGCCATGCCCAGCCACGCCTGCCCGCGCCGCGCCTCTACCGCTCCGTCCTCCACGCCCTGGCCGAGATGGCGTCCGCCCCCAAGGAGACGCCGACGGTCGGCCCGGGCTGGTTCGACCTGGTGCGCCTGGTCTTCCTGGCCGAGCACGGCCTGCTGGAGGGCGACGACGATCCCGCCGCGTCCCCGGGCCCCGAACGCCGCCGCCGCCGCCTGCTCGACGACCTGCTGGCAGTCGCCGAATCCGCCGCTACCATGCCCGCCGCCCCCCCCGCCTATTGGCCGCATTTCCACCGCTGGCTCGACGCCGTCTGCCAACACCATGGCCTCCCCTCGTGAGGCCACACGCCGAACGGCCAAGCGCGGCGAGCCATCTGCCGGGAAGCCCCGCAGAGATCGCCGCTCCCTCTCCCGGCACGTTGACAAGCCCCACACCAAGGATATCGTTAGGGGGGAATGCATCGTTTCCCGTGCCGCATCGCACCAAACGCGACCAAGGGCATCTGCGCCTGGGCCGAGAGTCAACATGAGCCACCAATGAACGACTTGATCTGGCTCAAGCGCCAGCGGAATTCCAAGCAAGACCAGGCTGACATCGCGAGGCTCGAAGATGAAGAATCCTGACGTTGTGCTAAGGGAGCTTGGCCAGCTTCATGACTTCCGTCGGGAACTCGCCAAGTTCCGCTTCAGCAAGACAATCAAGGCCAGCAGGGCGGCCCCGGCCCGGAAATCCGACCCACTCGCCCCTCGCCCTGGGACGGATTCCGGTCTATTCCCGGAAAAGGCGATGTGGAAATGAAGATATTGCATCCCCTGGTGAGCGGCCCCGCCCCCCTTGGCTCTTGACGGCTGGGCATTCCGCATGCGCCATGCATTTCCCGCTGGCGGCGGGCGGGGAAAATCCGCGGCCCAGGGCTTGCCAGGGCATAGATATAGGCTATACTAGCATCAACGACACCATCATCCATGTCGACTCAAGGAGGACGGGCGATGCTCAACGGACAAGACGGCGCAGGCGGGCGGATCATGCGTAACGTTGGGGCCTGGGCGTTGACGGCGGGACTGGCGCTGGGCGGCATGGCGGCTTGGGCGGCCCCGCACTACGTGGATCTCTCGGGGGTGGCGAATGTGGCGCCGGAGGACGACGGGGCGGCAGGCAATGGCAAGGGGGGCTGGACCGACGAAGGGATCAACGACATGTTCCTGTTCCCGGCGCTACCGGTGGGCGAGGTCGAGCGCAACGGGCATCTCTTCCGGATGATCGACCCGGCGGCGAACAATGGTCTCGGGGCGGTGATGCTGCGGGGCGAGAAGTGCGGGCAGGACAAGCCGGCGTCGGTTCGGGTGGAGGTCCCGGGGGTCAAGGGCAAGTACGTCTATTTCATCCAGCAAGGCGTGGGCGGGGCGGCCGGGCGCCCCGGCTACCAGGCGGCGACCTACACGGTGGAATATGCCGACGGGGGGAAGGCCGAGATTCCGATCATCCAAGGGCGGCACCTGCTGCACTGGTGGTGCTCGCAGTGGTGGGAAAACCGCGAGCGCGACGCGTGGCCGGTGCACATGGGCAAGAACGTCTACACGGAGAAGTGGGGACAGCTCATCGGCCTGTGGGCGACACAGTGGCAGAACCCGCATCCGGAGAAGCCGATCGCGGCGATCGTCTTCGCGTCAGCGGGCAAGGCCAATCCGGTGATCTGGGCGGTGACGATCGACGATGCCGACCACCATGCGGACGAGGCGCTGAAGAAGGGGAATGTGTGGGTGCGTCCGGGCGGCGCGCCCAAAGGGTATTTTGAGCCGAAACTGGCGCTGGAGCGGCAGGGGATCTACGCGGCGGCGGTGGAGAATGGCTTCGTCGAGGGGGTGCGCTCAGTCGAGGTCATCCGCGGCGACCTGATCGCGGTGACGGTCGACCCGGCGCTGACCAAGGTCGCCTCGGGCCCGTGCGGCGAAGGCCCGGCGGCGGCGGCGACCTACCAGGTTCCGGCCACCTTCACGGTGGCGAGCGGGACCGACAACGACTTCGGGGCGGGGGTACAACCGGTCGAGGTCGGGCGCGACAGCTACGAATACTGGAACGGCAACATCGGCCCCTTCCCGCAGTCGGTCATCTACTGGCACACCTTCTACCTGCGCCTGCCACGGCCGCTGCGCTCGGGCAACACGTACACGGTGACGGTCAAGGGCATCGCGGCGCCGCTGCGCGCCGCCATGGACCTGGCCTATGACGAGGCCGCGACGCCGACGCGGGCGATCAAGGTCAACCAGGTCGCCTATGCCGCCACGGCGGCCCGGCGCTACGCCTATCTGGGCTGGTGGGCAGGCGACCTCGGCGCGGTCGACTACGGTGCCCTCGCGGGAACGTTCAGCGTCATCGACGAGGCCACGGGCAAGGCCGCCCTCTCCGGGACGCTGGCGCGCCGCGAGGCCAAACAAGACGCCAGCGGCGAACAGGTCTGGGAGATGGACCTGGCGGCGCTCGGCCGCGGCCGCTTCCACATCCTGATCCCGGGGCTCGGCCGCTCCGCCAGCTTCGATGTCGGCGGCCAGGGCGCGCGCGACCTCTTCTTCCACACCCAGCGGGCCTTCTACCACCAGCGCTGCGGCTTCCCGCTGGAGGAGCCCTATACGCGGTTCGTCAAGCCGGCCTGCCACCTCTGGGTCTACGAGTCCGGGTACATGGTCGACGACCCCAACTACGCACCGAAGCCGGACGAGGCGAAGCGGGAATACCGCGGCGGCTACCACGACGCGGCGGACTTCGACTGCTTCACCTACCACCTGCGGGCGACGGCGCAGAACCTAGACGCCTACGAACAGACGCCAAAACTGTTCACCGACAAGCAGCTGAACATTCCGGAGTCGGGCAACGGCATGCCGGACATCCTCGACGAGGCGCGCTGGGCGCTGTTCTTCTATCTGGAGCACCAGGAGGCGGACGGCGGCGTGCCGAAGGGCCGCTGCAACGACCAGGACTCGCGGCGCCAGGGCAACATCTGGGGCCCGTTCGGGATCTTCCGTCCCGAGCCCGCCTCCAACCTGGAATACGCGGCGACTGCGGCCAGCTTCGCCCGGCTCTGCCAGCCCCATGACGCGGCGATGGCGAAGCAGTACCTGGACTCGGCGGTGAAGGCCTTCGACTGGGCGGTCGCGCACCGGGCGGAAAACAAGAACGAATCGATCGACGGCTTCATGGCCTGGGCGGGGGGAGCCCTCTTCCGGGCCACCGGCGAAAAGCGCTTCGCCGAGGCGGTGCGGGCCAGCCTGAACGAGAAGGGCAACCTGAAGCTGCACTGGAAGGACGGCGTGCTGGCGCCGATGATGCAGTGGCAATATGTCCAGTGCACCCAGCCCGGGGCCGACGCCGCCATCCAGGCCAACATGCGCAAGGCGATCCTCCAAGGTGCCGACTACCGGCTGGCCAACCGGACCGATGCGGAGACCTACCGCTGGGACGGTGACTCCAAGCGCGGCCTAGGCTGGGGCAACGGCAATGGCGGCGGCCACTTTGCCGACCTGCTGTTGCGGGCCTGGTGGCTGACCGGCGAGCGCAAATACCTCGACGCGGCCAGCCTCAATGCCGACTTCCAGCTCGGCTGCAACCCGCTCTCCAAGACCTTCATCACCGGCATGGGAGCGCGCCCCCCGAACCATCCGCAGATCTCGGCCTTCCTCTATGAGCGCCCCGGCAAGCGCGGCGGCACCGTCCAGGGCATCACCATCTACGGCCTCGCCGGCAACGGACCGAAGAGCTGGCACCCGAACGAGCGTCCGGCCCTGCGCTGCTGGCGCGACCTCGGCAATGGCGGGGCCGAGATCTCCAGCGAGTTCACCATCACCGAGACCATCGGCTTCTCCGCCATGCTCTATGCGGCGCTCTACGCCGACGACCAGGAGCCGAAATAACGCCCAACGCGGAACGCTCAACGCTCAAGGAACAAGGAAATCACCGAGCACGAGCGAAGCCTCGCGCAAGGTAGGAGCCCGTCCGCCAGCTGGCGGACGGGCGAACCTTTGTCTCCCGAAGAACCAAACCAAGGACGAGGACGAGCCCCGGAGGGGCGATGGGTTAGCCCCGAAGGGGCGACAGATTTAGCCCAGGGCGTGAGCCCTGGGGACGCGCATCGCCCCCGCGCCCGGAGCCCTGAAGGGGCGAAAGAACGGGTGCTCGGAAGCCCGTAGGGCGACGGCTGGCCGCGGGCGAACCTCTGTCTCCCGAAAAACCAATCCGAAGAAGAGGACGAGGACAATCATATTGCCTGCAGTGGCGTTCCATTGGATGAATGAGGAAACCATGATCTGAGGAGAATCCCCATGCGCACGCGTTTCCTGCCCTTTCCCTGCCTGCTGCTGCTGGCGACGGTGGCGCTCCCAGGCATTGTCCATGGCTATGGGGTGGAGGAGAATGCCGGGTTGCGCCATGCGGCATGGGCCGGCCCAGGAACGGTGCGCATCGTCGTCGGGCCGGGCTTTGGCGACCACCAGCTCTCGGAGAAGGCCTTCGTCTTCCAGGTCGTCAGCGCGACCGATCCCCGCTTTCAGCGCGGCGTCGCAGCGGCGCGGGTGGCGGTCGTGGCGAGCGAACCCGACGGCGAGTATCCGGATGGCTGGCAGGGTCCGCGCTTCGAGCGCCACACGCTGGAACTGACGCTGCCGCCGGAACCCGCGCCCGATCCCTCGCAGCGCTACTGGCTGCGCATCAATTCAGCCTGGGTCATGGCCAAGAACCACCAGGCGGCGTGGATCGAGCCGTCCGGCACGGCGGCGGATCCGGCGACCATGGCGCCCCGCTACGGGCTGCGTGAGGGCTACCTGCTCTCGCCGACGGCCCTGCACGTGATGACCGGGGCGGGCATCGACCTGCGCCGCCTCCTCGAAAAAGGCAACGTGACCGTCTCGTCGCCGGACGACCCGGCCTTCGCCGAGCCCGTCGTTCCAGTTCGGATCGGACGGCGCTCCAACCTCGACTTCTACGCGCCCCGCGGCTGGCCCTGGCGCTTCCATCAGCGGCATGAGCTGTTCCTGCTGCTGCCCCGGGCGACGAGCCCCGGCAAGACCTACACCGTGAACCTCAACACCGTGCCCGGCAAGCCGGTGACCTGCGGCCAGGCGACGCTGACGCTGGCCAACGACGACCGCGCCACCCTCAACCTGGCGCTCAAGGTCAACCAGGTCGGCTACCTGCCGGACGCCGAGAAGTACGGCTACTTGGGCATGTGGATGGGCGACGCGGGCGCCTGCGACTTCGCCGCCGCCGCGACCGCCTTCGAGGTGCGCGATGCCGCCACCCATGCGGTCGTCCACCAGGGCACGCCCACCCTGCGCCACCGGGCCGGCACCAAAACCGAGACCGTCTACCGCCAGGATCTGAGCCATGAGGACACCTGGCAGCTCGACCTGACGCCGCTGCGCGCGCGCGGCGAATACTACGTGGCGATCCCCGGCATGGGCCGCAGCTTCGCCTTCCGGGTCGGCGACGACATCTACGCCGAGCCCGTCCGCATCGCCATGAACGGCGTCTTCCACCAGCGCTGCGGCATCGAGCTGAAGGCCCCGCACGCCACCCCCGGCGTCTACCGTCCCGCCTGCCACCGCCACAACACCGAGTACGGCACGATGTCCAGCGACATGCTCCACGCCAAGGAGCTGGTGGACTTCGCCACCGACGGCGTCAAGCACGACCTCCATGGCGGACACCATGATGCTGGCGACTGGGACCCACGTTCCCGGTTGGACTACGCCGAATACCTTCTCCTGCTCTACGAGCTGAACCCCAAGGCGTTCCGCGACCGGCAGTTCTCCATCCCGGAGGCGGGCAACGGCCTGCCAGACGTGCTGGACGAGGCCTGGTGGTCGCTCGACCTGTGGAACCGCCTGCAGGCGAAGGACGGCGGCGTGCATGCGAAGGTCGAGACGGCGGGCGACCCACTGGAGGGCGACACCCCGGAGAACGACCGCCTGCGGGAGTTCGCCTTCCGCCAGGAGCCGGGGGCCTCCTGGCGCTACGCCGCCAACGCCACCTGGGCCTCGCTCATCTGGCGCGACCTGGGTCGACGGAAGACGGCCGACGCCCTGCTCCGGCGCGCGGTGCGGGCCTGGGACTGGGCCGAGGCCAACCTGGCGAAGTTCGCGGACTTCAAGGGCGGGGCGAACGGGCGCTGCGTCGACCAGGCGACCTTCGCCGCCGCGATGCTCCTGCGCGCCACCGGCGAGGCCCGCTACGACGCGGCGTTCCGTCGGCATTCGGTCATCGCCGCCGATCCCGGCAAGCCCGTGCAGGATTATGACAAGCACGACCAGACCTTCGGCTCCTTCGTCTATGCCCGTCTGCCCGAGGGCGTCGGCGACCCGGAGCTGAAGCGGGCGATCGTCGCCAGCTTCGAGCGCGAGTTCGACCAGTGGCGCCAGGCCGCGGAGACCACCAACTACCGCTACATGCGCAGCCCCTACTCCCCAAACACCTGGGGAACCGGCGGCCTGCCGGCCTGGCTGATGCGTCCGGCCATGACCATGGCGCTGACCCCGGACCCTGCCCGCCGCGCCGCCGCCCGCCAGTGGATCCTCTTCACCAACGACTTCAGCCTCGGCTGCCATCCCATGAACCTGGTCTTCACGGTCGGCCTCGGCCAGCGCCATGTCACCGGCCCCTGGCACATCCTCCAGGCCACCACCCCGGCCGGCCTCATCCCCGGCCTCCACACTAACGGCGCGGGCGGACGCGGCACCCCAGGCGCCAAGCCGGCTGGCGGCGGCATGGGCGACTGGCCCATGATGTCTCTCTACCCGACCGGCGAGGACAGCTGGCCCGACCTCTACCGCTATTCCGAAAACGCCTCGCCCGGCCAGAACGAGGGCTGCTGGCCGCAGCGCATGGCCTTCGCCTACGGCCTCTTCCTGCCGCCCGTGACCGAGGCCGCACCCAAGCAATGAGGCGGATGATTGCCCATACGGCGCATAAACCAGGCGGGCGGATGTTTGCGGCAGTACCGCCGAGCTCCCGCTCGGCAACGGCCCCAGTACCGCATGCCAAGGAGGCACGATGAAAGCCCTGTCCCTGTCCTTCGTCCTGACGTTGGCGGCGCTCGCCGGAGCCGCCGCCGAACCACTCATCCTCGGCCCCTACGTGAGCTGGATCGGCACGGCGACGCCGACCGTCATGCTCCACACCGAGACGCCCGGCAAAGCGTCCCTGACGATTTCCGGCAAGGACGGCGCGGCGGCCACGACCCTGCGCTCGCAGGGGCGTCACCACCGCTTCCCGATTCCGCCGGCCCTCGTCGCCACGCCCGGCGAACTCGAATACCGCATCGCCGCGGACGGCGCGACCTCCAGATCGCACCGTCTGGCCATCCCCGACCGGAACGCCAAGGACTTCTCCTTCGTCATCGTCGGCGACGCCCAAAACGGCAATTCCCCGGATCGTCGGCAGAAGGCCATGGCCGCCCTTGACGCCCATCATCCCGCCTTCATCATCCACACCGGCGACCTCCTCGACGGCCGGGACAAGGCCGACACCGCCGACCTCTTCGGCAAGGACTGGCGGATCAACTTCTTCGCCCCGATGCCTCCCCTGCAGGCGGCGATCCCCTTCTATCCGGTGCTCGGCAACCATGACGCCGAGACCCCGGAGCAGCGCGCATCCTTCATGACCGCCTTTCCCGAGATGCCCAAGGAGGGGCGCTATAGCTTCGCCCATGGCGGCGTCGCCTTCTTCTTCCTGGACATCCAGAACCAGGTCCGCGAGTTCTCCCGTGAGGGCCAGGACGCCTGGCTGGCCCAGGAGGCGGCACGCTACCCGGACGCCGCCTGGAAGGTCGCCGTCTTCCATGTCTCGCCATGGTCGGGCGGACACCGCGGAGAACGCGAGTGGACCGTCGGCGGACGGGAGCGCATGCTCGCCGCCCTGCAGGCCGCCGGCATCGACCTGGTGCTCTGCGGCCATGACCACAACTACCAACGGATCAAGCCGTTGGCCATTTCCGGATCCACCGCCAGGCCCGTCCAAATCGTCATCACCGGCGTCACCGGATCCAGCTTCTACGAGGCCGCCGAGAAGCCCTACACCGCCAAGGTCGTCAACCGCCGCGACCATTTCTGCACGGTCGACGTCTCGCCGACGGCCATCGCCGTGCGCGCCATCGCCGTCGACGGCACCGTCCTCGACGACTTCACCATCCGCCGCGACCCGCCGCCCGGGGACACCTTCCACATCCAAGACCCGTGACGGATCGACATTCCGGTCAACCCCGAAGACAACCCATTGGGAGGGAAGCATGATCACGACAACGGCAAGAGCACGAGGCGCAAGCATCCTGCTTGCCGTCCTGGCGGGCATCGTCACCCTCGAACTCGGGGCCATGACGATCAGGGAATTCCGGGCCTTGCCGGACAACCGCCTGGCCGTGCGGGCGTCGCTCGGCGTCCGCTTGGCGCAACCACGTTCGGCGACCCAGGCTGAGGTGACGCTGGGCTTCAGCTCGACCTCGGTTGCCG
>CAZBDL010000083.1:0-10264 GCA_964490525.1 uncultured Victivallales bacterium
ACCGCATGCTGCACCCCGGCGACCGCCTGGTTGACCACCGCCTCGACCGTCGCGTTCGCCCCCGCCGTGATGATGCTCTCCCGCTGCGACCCCCCGGCGGACTCCTTCACGCAGCTCAGGTTCACCACGGCAATCTGATTGGCCGCATGGTCGTCGCCGTACCACAGCAGCGGCGAGGATCCGCCCGTGAACTCCACCTCGTCGATGCCGATCGTGAACGACCCCGCCGCCGCCGACACCGGCAGCGACATGAGCTTGACCTTGGTCAGGTCAACCCCCGCGAACGCCGTCAGCGGAATGTTCACCTTCGTCCACTCCGCGCCCACCGACGCATATGCCCCGATGGTCGCGGCGGCGCTGGCATTCGCCGTGTCTGTGATCCCCACCCGGATCTTGCCCCAGTCCGCCCCCGGCGAAAGCTCCCGCACGTACAGCGTCAGCGTCGTGTTCCCGCCCGCCGCCACATCCACCATGTCCGTGTAGTAGCCATCGTACATGACCTTCGCGGACGGCCAGTTCGGATCGGTGTTTGTCACCCGCAGGTGCCCGCCCTCCGGACGCGACGCCGCCACCGCGTAGTGGAACGGCGTCGGCTCCGCCACGTCCGTCGCCGGATGGTCGGCCAAGACATGGCGATAGGACGAGGACGACAGGGGCAGGCCATCGGCCAGCACCGTCGCCGCCCCGCGGTTCGCGTCCGTCACCGGGCCCGACATCGAGCAGTACACCCGGTACGTGCCGTTGACCGCCGGCGCGGTCCAGGCGAGCAGGTTCGCCCCGGGGCCATCGTGCGCCGCCGTCAGGCCGCGCGGATACGGCGTCGCGACGACCTCCACGGACACGCTCCCCTTGGCCTCGTTGCCGTCGCTGTCGGTCGCCACGGCCCGCACATTGTGCAGGCCACGGCCCAAGCCCGCAGGAACCACATGGACATGCCGGTACAGATCGCCGCCGACATGCGCCATCGCCTGCGCCGCGGATCCGCCGAGGGCGGAGAGGTCCAGGCGCACGGCGGAGATTCCCGACGGCGCGCCGAGCGTGTCGCGCACCGTCGCCTCGAAGGTCACCTCGCTGGCAATCTCATCGTAGGCCGTCCCCGGCGAGACCGTCGCCGTCGGCCCCTCGATTCCCGAGACCGTGCGGTGCTGGCTCAGCAGCCACGTCCACATGTAGCTGTTGTTGTAGGTGGGGCTCCAGGCGTCGTGGCCGGTCCGGTCGTAGATCGTCACGGCATGGATCTCGTCCAGCTCCGGATGCGCCACCGTATTCTCCGGCCAGGGCTTGCCGTAGCGGTGGAACGTCTCGCCGCCCTCCGCCTCGATCGCGTTGACCCAATACATGGTCCCGGTGTTCCAGTTGATCGTCGTATCGCCATAGTTGTGGAACGCCCACACCGGCAGGTCGACCATGCTCGCCGCGGCGCCGTCGGTGTAGCCATAGCCGCAGATCGGCACCGCGCCCGCCAGACGCCGGGCATAGGCGGAGGCATAGCGCCAGGTGCCCTTGCCGCCCATGCTCAGGCCGGTGACATAGACGCGCAGGTCGTCGACGGGGTAGCCGTTGTCGATGATCTCCTGGAGGTTGGCCTCGACATAGTCCGGCGGCCAGTCGCCGTTGTGCTGCGGGGACAGCAGGATGAAGGGATATTCAGTGCCGTTCTTGACCTTGCCCGGCGGTACCGAGCCGCTGCCAATGACCTTGAGCATGTCCTCGTAGGTCTGGCCGCTCTCGCCCATGCCATGCAGGTAGATGACCGTGGGCAGCGGGACGGATGGGGCCCGGTAATAGCTCTCGGGCAGGTACAGCCAATAGCGTGTGTTCAGGCCGGTGCCGTGGTAGACGCGCAGCAGGCGCGGCGGCAGCGCGACGGCCTGGCGCACGACGGCGACATCGGCCATCAGCTCACCCCCCGCCTCCGCCGCCAGGTACACGTGGTAGCTCTTGCCCTCGGCCGCCGCCGGGTAGCCCGTGCCCCCGAGCCCTGTCACGGTGACGGTCGCCGGGGTGCCCGGCGCACCCACCGCGATCGTGCCCCGCTTGACCCCGGCACCCCCGGTCACGGCCGCCTTCACCTGGTCCGCCGTCAGCGTCCCCTGATCCGCCGTGTACAGCACGTAGTAGGCCGTCCCCGCCTGGTCCAGTCCCACCGTCAGGCCCACGCTCGATGCGCCATGGACAAGCTGCGGATGCCCCGGTGTCCATGAGGGCGCGGCCAACGCCAACGCACATCCGCCGAAGATGCCGCCAGCGATCACCAGCAGCGTCCCGCCAACGACTCCCATCCTGCCCATCGCACGTCTCCTTCGGGAAGATGACCATGATCCGGGATCGCGTCCCTGACCATGTTCTTCCGCAACGGAGCGGATGTTACATCAGTCGACGGGCACGGGCTTGGCCCAGGTGCCGTCGGTGAGCCGCCGGGAGATGGCGATGGTGATGTCCTTCCGGGCCAGGTCGGGCACGGCCAGGCACATCGTCTGCAGGTCGTCGGTCAAGGAGACCTCGGCGGCCATCGGAGTGTCCGCAATGACCACGCGCCGAGGGGGTTGCCAGCGCCCGTCGACCAGGGTCGACTCGTAGATGGCCATGCCGCGATTGAAGAACATGAGGCGACCGTCCGCCGAGACCCAGGGCTGATCCTCGTCCTCGCGGGTGTTGATCTCCGGCCCCAGGTTTTCCGGTTCGCCCCAGGTGCCGTCGGGATGACGGCGTGCCACCCAGAGGTCGAGGCCGCCCCGGCCGCCATCGCGCTTGCTGGCAAACCACAGCGCCCGCTCGTCGGCGGAGAGGTGCGGATTGGTGCAGGGATGCCCATGCTGGGGCTCGGCCAGGCCAACGCCGATGTCCCGGGGAAGCCCCCAGGTGCCATCGTCGTTGCGCTCGACCCCATGAATGGTCGGATTCTCCGGCCCGCCCACCGTCCGGGTGAGATAACAGAAACGCCGCCCGTCGCGGGTCATCATCCCGCACGAATCGGTGAAACCCGCATTGAACCCGAGATTTTCGGGGGTCCCCCAAGTGCCGTCGTCCCGTCGCTCGACGACATAGGTGTCGGCGTCCATCCAGGGGCTGCCGCAGGGAGGCTCATGGTGGCCAGGGCGCGCCGGCCCGACCTTCACGGGGCTGCCCCCGGTGAAGATCGGCCAGAAGTTGTAGGGGCTGTACATGAAATAGAGCCGGCGGCCGTCGTGCGAAAGAAAGGGGCTGTCCTCCCAGCCAGCCGTGTTGACGCGCCCGGGATCCTGCCCTTCCGACCACCAGGCCGGCGCGCCCCGGTCGCAGGACGCCAGCCATGCCAAGGGCAAAAGGGCAAGCCATGCCCTGACGATGCGGCCGCTCATGGGACGTCCTCGGCCCGGGCCTGCGCCCAGGCATCGCCGTGGCCTTCATGGCAGACCAGGCGGACAGGCTCCAGCGGGGTAAGGCGCCGCCGGTCGCCATACCAAAGCATTGGCATCGCCCCGCCCGTGAAGGCGATCTCGTCGATGCCGGCGGCAAACGGATGCGGCTGGCTGGCGGAACGCACGGACAACGGCAGGATGATGAGCTGGATGCGCGACCAGTCGACCGTGCCGCGGAAGGCCGCCAAGGGAATCTCCACAGGCGTCCACTCCATCCCGATGTCCGCATGCTCGCCAATCACGGCGCTCGCCTGGGCGAAATAGGCATCCTGGACGACCACCTGAAGCCGCTTCCAGTCCGGCGCCGGCGTGAAGGATCGCGCCAGGAAGCGCAGGCGGTCATGGCCTCCGGCCAGGAGGTCGACGGCATCGCGGTAGGGCGACTCGTACATGACCTTGAGCATGGCCGTGGCGTCCTGGTCGCAGGCCAGGTGCAGATAGGATCCCTGGCCCGCCGGATCGGCCAGCCGCAAGGGAAGGCACGCCCCGGGATTCACGCCCCCATGCCCGTCAACCAGTTCCAGGCGATACTCGCCGCTGAGCAGAGGCCAAGGGCCAAGGATGGCCTGGGGACTGCCGAGGACGCCTTGTTCGCCCAGCTCCGCCAGCGCGACACTGGTCCGGCTCCAGCCGTCGGGACCCGCCAGCCTCAGCCTCCCCAGGCTGTCGCCAGATCCTGCCAAAGCCTTCACGCGCAGGATATTGCCCGACTCGCGCACCGCGGCCAAGTCAACCTCGGCTCGTTCCGGCATCGCCTCGAACCCCGGCTCCGGGCGCAGTCCGCCCTTTGTCCAGAGCGAGAACCCCAGCAAGGCTGGCGCATCGACCCGGGCCAAGAATGGCGTCCCGCCTTGGCGACAAATAGCCCGTTCCCCTGCCCCCACCAGCAGCTCGCCGCCCTCGCGGCCCTGCATGCCGACCATGCCCTCGGCCACCTTGAGCAGGACATGATGGGGATCCCGGTTGAGTTCGAAACGGGTCCCGATGACGGTGCAACGGGCCAGCCCGGCATCGATCAGCAACGGATTGCCTGCCCGCGGGACAACCTCAGCCCGCAGGTGGCCAGACAACAGGATCAAGCCGCTCCCCGAAGCGTCCACCGTGGTCGGCACCACCTCCGCACCGTCAAGCAGAGTGACAAGAGACCCGTCGGCAAGCCGAATGGCAGATTCGCCTCCGGTCGCCCGCAAGGAACTGCCCAGGGGAACTGTAACGCCCGAGGCCAGGGGGCTGAAGTCTCCGGAAAAGAGGGTGCCCTCAACGGCGGCCACCGTGATCTTCCCGGATTCACTCCGCCGTGCCCGATCATTCATGACGAACCAGAGGGCGACGACCGCCAGGACGACGGCGGCGGCGATCGCCAGCATTTGCCGCCATGGAGACGCCCCAAGCCATGACCAGCCCGGTGGGGGCGCGGCGACGAGAACGTCATCCGAGGCGCTTGCCGACTCGGCCACCAGTTGCCGCAGCATGCCCTCGAAATGCATCCGCCGGGCAAAGGCCGAGAGCCGTCCGGCATCCGCCTCCAGCCAGGCGGCCAGCTCGCGCTCCTCGCCCGGCGACAGGGTCTCGTCGAAATAGCGATCGGCCAGGGATTCGATGAGGGGGCGCGTACTCATGGCATGGCCTCCCCGCGCAGCTCCGCCGCCTCGCGCTCGCGCATGCAGCGCTCAAGGAAGGTGCGGACGCGCATCATCGCCACGCGGACGGCAACCCCGGACATGCCGAGGCGGTCGGCGATCTCCGCCAGCCCCATGTCGCGCCAGTAGCGCATCTGCAGCATCTCCCGGTTCCGCCCGGTGACCTGCCCCAGGCAGGCCCGCAGATGGGGTCGCAGCCCGTCCTCCTCCTCGGCAACCTCGCCATAGGCCTCGGTGAGGCGGTCATACAGCTCCGTGTTCTGGATCAGGCGGCTGCGCCGGAAGTCGCGCCGCGAGCGCAGCACCGCATTCTTGGCGAACCCCAAGGCCCATCCACGGAAGGAGCGCGAGGGATCGTATTCGGTGAACTTCGCCATGAGCTGGACGGCCACGTCCTGCAGCAAGTCCTCCGCCAGGTGATGGTCGCGCACCATGCCATGGATGTACCCGGACAACGCCGACTGCGCATCCAGCCAATGGCGCATGAACTCGACGGAGTTGCCCGCCGCGACATCGCTCCCAGGCTCCTTGCTCTCCATGCCGTGACCCTCGTTCAAGGCCGCGAGTGCCGCCGATTGCCCCAGGACAGAGCTCTCCCGGCTAGTATTCGTCAAGCCAATAGTCCCATTCCTTGTGGGCCGGAAGCCCGGCGCCCGAGGCCAGCCCATGGGTGTTGTAGGGACCCAGGACTAGGTTCATGATCGTGCCCCAGGAGCCCATGTCCTTGCGCAGGTTCCACTTCTTCAGGCCCGTCGCATGGCCGTCCATGAAGACGCAGGGCCGCGCCTTGCGGTGCCAAGAGCTTGCCCCATATGGCGATGCGCAGGCGCTGTCATCGCCGTCCGGCGCTCCCTGGTAGTTTAGCGGCGCGTGCCCCTTCGTGCAACAGTATTGGAACGGTGCCTGCGCCGGCAGCGTGAAGTGCGCGAGACGGTAATGGAAACGGTAGGGATCCTTGCCCCAGGTGTCCGCATGGGGCTGGTTCTGCAGATAATGCTCGTAGAGCCCGCCATAGGCATTGTAGCTCTGCCCGGCGGCACGCGGCGAAGTATAGCGCCGCTCCGCCCCGCCCGAATGGGAGACCAGGGCGAGGGGCGAGGCCGGGCAGACGAAAATCCCCCCCGTGCCGTAGCCGAGCGGCTCGTTCGGGTTAGTGCCCCGGAAGGACTGCCGATGGTAGTCCTGCAGCGCGTACTCCAGGGATGGCCCCTGCACCCCACGCGCCCAGACATAGCCCGAGGAGACATAGGGCAGGCGCATCTCGTAGTCGTTGGCATAGGTGACCATCGACAGCCATATCTGCTTGAGCTGGCTGAGGCATACCACCTGGTGCGCGGCCTCCTTCGCCGTGCGCAGGGCCGGCAGGAGCAGGGCCGCCAAGATGGCGATGATGGCGATCACCACCAGCAGCTCGATCAGGGTGAACGCCCTTCCCCTCCCCCATCCACGCCCGCCCATCATCGGCATGCCGACGGTGTCTCGGTTCCTCCGCATCCGAACCTTCTCCCTCTGCTTCTTGACCCGCTTCCGCACGGGGCGCGTCCGATCCATACGGTCTCCTGGAAGCTTCTCATCCGCATATCACCGATTGTTACATCGGGAGGCTGCGATTGGCGCCAAAAAAAGAGCGGCGCCGGAGTCCCCGCGGGGAGTTCGGCGCCGCCGGGAGGGGGCGTCGGGATTATGGCTGCAGGTCGAGGGTTCCCCAATGCAGAGGCTGGAAGTTGACGCCGCTGTCCTTGGCGTTGGGCCAATAGACCTCGTCCTGGGCGGTCCTGCCGAAGACGGTCAGGTTGAGGTTCAGGCCGAACTGCCCACCCGCCTTCGGGACGTAGTTCTTCAGGTTGGCGGCCGGGAGGAGGAACTCCATGACATAGCCGTCGCCCTGGGTGCGGCTGGCGGTCTGCAGGCCGGGGATGTCGACCAGGTTGTCGTCCAGCTCGCTGCCACGCTTCCACTGTCCGACGAAGACCCGGTTCTGCGCGGGCAGCGGCACGAACCAGAACTGGTGGTCGCCGGGGACGAAGTCGCGCACCGCCTTGTCGTTGCGGGTGTCAAGGAAGATCTCCAGGCAGTCGCAGGCCCAGAACCAGTTGGGATCCTGGTTGATCAGCCGGGAGTCCTTGACCTCGACGGCACCGTAGAGCCCTTCGGGCGCCCAGGCCAGATAGACCTTGGCCTCGGCATTGTCGACCTTGCGCCCGAGCATCCACGCGGGCAGCTGGGCGGCGGCGGGCCAATCGGCGAGGTCGCCGTCCATCTTCATGCCCGCCTTGGCACGGGCAAGCTGGTACTGCGGGGGAATGATCGGCGCGCTGACGTCGAGCCCGTTCGGCCCGAGGACGCGGAGCAGGGCGGACTCGCCGACCGGCCAGTTGCTGGCCCAGGTGAGGGCGGCGACGATCTCGCGGCTCTCGCCCGGGGCGATGGCGGCGATGTCGAACTCCGTCTGCGGGGCGCTCCAGGTCGAGGGCAGCTCAAGGCGCAGCTTGCCCGCCAGGGGCAGCAGGCCATGGTTGGTGATGCGCACCGGCACCTGGGTGGCGCCCGGGGCGCCCTTCAGGGCCGGGGCCGCGATCGTCGCCGCCGGCCGGATGAGCATCGCCACCGGCATGCGCTTGACCTCGCGTCCGCCCTCAGAGCAGATCACCGTCATCGCCGTGTCGCCCAGCGGCTGGGCGTTGGGGATGCGCACCGTCAGGGTGTAGTCCTTGGTCTCGCCGGGCGCGACCGAGGTGGCGGTCGCCGGGCCGCATTCCCAGCCCGACGGCGCCTTCAGGGCCAGCTCGCCGGACAGCGGGGCGGTGCGATGGTTCGCAACGCGCACGACGACCTCGACGGCGTCCGCCGGGCAAGCCGTGACCAGGTGCGGGGTCTCCACCTCGTAGGCCGTCTGATGGAACCACGGCTCGTCCTTGCCCAGGCCAACCAAATAGATGGGGGCCATGCTCAGCTTGGCCTTGCGCCCCGGCAGCGGGTTGGCGAACCAGTCGCGCAGCTCGCCGGAGGCGAAGGCGACCTCCGGGCCGTCGTCGCCGGCGATCGTCCACAGCGAGGCGATCAATGTGCCGCCCTGGTCGAAGACATAGCCGTGGGTGTTCTCGCCGGCGTTGATGCTGCCGACATACTTCGGATTGGGCAGCAGGTGGGTCATGCCCGCAAGGGTGCAGAGGTTGGCCTTGGGCTGACGCTGCGCATCGAGCAGGCCCATGCCGTCAAAGAACGTGCGCGGCGTCGGCGAGTCGAAGTTATAGAACCAGAAGGACTTGTCGGTGCCGGCCGCCATCTGCAACATCCACGAACGCGGCAGGTAGACGGCCTGCTGGTAGGGGGTGACGATGCGCCCGGCGAGGATGTCCCAGCCGAACTCGGTGAACCAGGACTCGCGCGGCGTGCCGTCGGCGCTCGCCACCCGCTTCTGCTCGCGCAGGTCGTCGAAGAACGAACGCGGCCGCTCGAGGTTGATGTTAGCGTTCTTGAAGTTGCGCTCGGGCGGGTCGATGCCGCAGTAGTGGTGGGAGTTGACCGCGTGGATGTTGGCGAAGTGCCCGCTCTTGATGCAGTCGCGGACCAGCTCAGGACAGATCCCGGCCCGGCCGTTCTCGATCGGGTAATAGGGGCCGCCGCCCATCACCTCGAGCGCCTTCAGCACCTGCCCGAAGGCGTCATGGTAGAGCTGGTAGTTCTTCCAGTCCACCGCCTGCTCGGCCTTGCGGTTCTCGGCATCGAGGTCGTACTCGTTGCTCAGCTCCCAGTACTGGACGTCCGGGAAGGCAGTGACGACATCGGCAATCTCGCGCCGCCAGGTCGCATCCGGGCCCAGCGGGCCGACCGCCTTGCCGTTCTCGATCTTGGGCCGCTTGATCCCGCCCTGGAGGACAGGCAGCATCATCACGTCAAGGTCGCGGTAGGCCTGCACGATCTTGGGATAGTAGGGCCAGCCGCCATAGCGCTTGTCGTTGCCCTTGGCGCGCAGCAGCCAGTCGTAGCCGAAGGCATATTCGCGGAACCAGACGATGCCGGCCTTCATGAAGGGCTCGATGACGATGGCGCCGCCGCTGTGGACGTTCATGCCGTAGGGCGAGGCCAGCTTCTGCTCGCGGGTGAGCGCATGCAGCTTCGGCAGCTTGGCGACCTTCATCTCCTTGGCGATCTCGGCGCCGTCCGCCAGCTTCAGGCTGGCCTTCACGGTGTACACCCCGTACTTCGGGGCCGGAACATCAATACGGATGGCCGCCGTGCTCTCCGCCTCGACCGCCCGCTGCTGCGAGCCGCCGACCGGCTGGCCCGCATGGTCGACCACCTGCCAGGACAAGGTTCCCTTCAGCGACCCTGGCTGCCAGTTGCGCAGGCTCAGGGTCAGGGCCGGCTCCTCGCCGGCAAAAACGCCATACTCCACCGCCGGCGCCATCTCGACCGCGACCAACGGCGCCCGCGGGCATTCCTTGATCGCCTTCTCCGGCTCCGCCGGGTTCGGCTCCGGCGTCCACCCCGCCAACGCCCCCGTCGCCGGATCCACCCCGGCCAGATCCGTCTCCGCCCGGATATCGTCAACCCAGAACGTGATCGTCCGCGCCTCCCCCTGCTTGCCCCAGTTGTGGGTACCGATCCCTTCGATCGTCACCGGCTGGATCCAGTCCCCGGGAATCTCGATGACCGTCTCCTGCCATTGCCCCGTCTGCTTCGTGTCGACACCCTTCTCGTAGGGCTTGCCCCCGCGGCCCCAGCCGTCCTTGAAATTCAGGTTGAAGCCATAGCCCGGCGTGTCCGACTTCGCCCGCACGGTCACCCGCTTCGTCCGCCCAGGCAGCACCAGCGGCTGGCCCGGATTGAACCCGCACCATTCGAAATCCTTCCCCGAAAAGGTGATTTCGAAACGGTGGCTCTTGCCGTCTGACGCGCCCTCTTCGGCCCCCGTTACCGCCACCCCCTTGGCCTTGTTCCACTGCCCCGGTGCCCAGGCCGCGCCACCGTCGTCGGCGGTCTTCGTCACCACCTGCGCCGCCAGCCCCGGCGACCATGCCATCGCCAGCGCCGCCATCCCTGCCAAGATCGCTCCACGCATCGCCGTCTCCTCCGCAAAGTTGGGCGTTTCGTTCAGGCCATGGAACGTAGCCTATCCCGCCAATGTTGCCCTGTCAAGCGTTACCGCTCACGTTTTCTTCCCGGTCCTCAGTCCCGAGCGGTCCAGCGCCTCGGGACGGTCCTCGTCCTCGAAATCCC
>CAZBDL010000084.1:0-10195 GCA_964490525.1 uncultured Victivallales bacterium
GCGTCCCATCGCCCCGCCGAGGGCGTCGACCTCGCGCGCCAGCTGTCCCTTGGCGATGCCGCCGACCGCCGGGTTGCAGCTCATCTGGGCGAGGTGGTCGAGGTTGTGGCTGAGCAGGAGGGTTTGCGCGCCGCAGCGGGCCGCGGCCAGAGCGGCCTCGGCGCCGGCGTGTCCGCCGCCGATCACGATGACGTCGAAATCGTGCTGCGCCAGCTCCATGCTTATGTCCTGTCTCGTCTGGGCCCGTGTCCGCCGGGCGCTTCGTGTCCTGGATTGTACTCGCTTCCCGGCGGTCTGCAAGTCCTTGCCGGGGCGCCGGGAGCGGGATTCCATCCGTCAGGCGGGAACGTGGCTGGCATTTTCTGAACCGACAGGTATATTGATCGGCTATAGTCCGATGTCGGAAAACCCGCAAGGCCCTGCATGCCGGGGCGAGGAACCCGTATGATCAAGCCTGCGAGCTCGCCCCGCGACCGTGTCCGCACCACCGGAGCACATGCCCCGCCGGAAGACGCCGACTTGGTCTGGATCGAGCCCGGAAGCTTCCGCATGGGTTCGAACACGGGAGGCTCGGAGGGCGGGCCGGCGCACGAGGTGCAGCTCACGCACGGCTACTGGATGGCGCGCTTCCCGGTCATGGAGGCCGAATACCGACGTTTTGTCGAGGCCACCGGCCGGTTGCCGATCATGGAGCGTCGGTCGCGCCCGGCGGGGGACCGCTGGCCGGCCGTCTACGTGGGGTGGGGCGATGCGGTGGCCTTTTGCGCATGGCTGAGCGAAACGGAGAAGCGCGCCGGGCGCCTTCCCCGGGGCTTCGTCTACCGCCTGCCCACGGAAGCGGAATGGGAGTATGCGGCGCGCGGCGGCAACCGCAGTCTCGGCTATGCCTACAGTGGCTCGAACAACCTCGACGAGGTGGGCTGGTACGACGGCAACAGCGGCAACAAGACCCATCCGGTGGGCCGCAAGAAGGCCAACGAACTGGGCCTGCACGACATGAGCGGAAACGTCTGGGAATGGTGCCAGGACTGGTACGACGCCGAATATTACGAGCGCAGTCCGGCGCAGGATCCAACCGGGCCACCCTCGGGCTCGAGCCGCGTCTTCCGGGGCGGGAGTTGGCGGCGTGACACGGCTGCCTGTCAGGTGACGAACCGGCTCACCTATACCCCGTCGTGCGCGGGAAACTACCTCGGCTTCCGCGTTGTCCTCGCCCGCTTGGGTACGGCTTCGGCCGTGGCCGGCAAGGTGGCGGCAGGCGAGTCCGTGGCCACTTGATCCGACGGCGAGGCGTGTTATAGTTCCCCGCAAAAATCGCACGGATGCCGAAGGGTGCCGGTGATGGGCGAATTGCGCAGGTTCGGGATTTCGATCGAGGCGGAGCTGAGCGACCGTTTCGATGCGCATCTGCGCGCCAAGGGGATCCCCAACCGCTCGGAAGGGATCCGCGACCTGGTCCGCGAGGTGCTGGTCGGCGAGGAGTGGAAGGGCAACGAGGAGGTGGCCGGCACCATCTCGATGGTCTACGACCACCACCGGCGGGAGCTGCTGGCCAAGCTCATGGATTTGCAGCACGATTACCACGAACTGATCGTCGCCTCGCAGCATGTCCACCTGGCGCATGACACCTGCCTGGAGGTCGTCATCGTCAAGGGGCCGGCCGCCCGCCTGCAGGAGCTGTACGACCGGCTTCAGGCCGTCAAGGGGGTCAAGCACATGGCCATCACCCGCACCTCGCTGGGGCACCACCTGTAGTTTTTTTTGCCGGCCGATAGCACGAAAGTTCATAGCCGTAGCCGTATTAGCCCTCATCCACAGGATCCGCCATGAGTCGTCGCCCTGCCGTCGTCGCCGTCCTTGCCACCACCCTCCTGGCCGCCGGGTCGCTGTCGGCCCACTTCGGCATGCTGATTCCGGGCAAGGACACCGTGGAGCCGGGCGAGAAGGGGGAGGTGGCGCTGACCTTGTCCTTCTCGCATCCCTTTGAGGGGGAGGGGATGCCGCTGGCGAAGCCGGCCAAGGTCGGCATGCTCGGTCCGGGCGGTGCGGTCGACCTCCTGCCCGGGCTGACCCCGTGCCCGGTGATGGGCGAACCGGGCTGGCAGGTGGTGGCCCCGACCCGGGTGCCGGGCGTCTACCAGTTCCATTTCGAGCCACAGCCCTACTGGGAGCCGGCCGAGGACTGCTTCATCGTCCATTACACGAAGACTGTGGTCAGCGTCTATGGCGACGAGGAGGGCTGGGATGTGGAGCTGGGGCTGAAGGCGGAGATCGTGCCCCTGGCGCGCCCCTTCGGTCTGTATGCGGGAAATGCCTTCCAGGGGGTGGTGAAGGTCGACGGCAAGGCGGTGCCGCATGCCGAGGTCGAGGTTGAGTTCTACAACCGTGCTGGCCTGAAGGCGCCGGGTGCGACGATGATCACGCAGGTGGTGAAGGCGGACGCCAACGGGGTCTTCACCTATGTGCCGCCGGCGCCGGGCTGGTGGGGGTTTGCCGCCCTGACCACGGCCGATGCCAAGCTGTCCCACGAGGGGAAGGAGAAGGACATCGAGCTGGGCGCGGTGCTCTGGGTGCATTTCCATTCCTGGCCGCAGGCGCAATAGGGGAGGGGCAATGCATCTGTCCGATGGCGTGCTGGGCATGCCGGCGCTGGTCGGCGGCGGACTCGTGGCGTTGGCGGGGACGGCCATTGGGTTGCGCCGCCTGCCGTCACGGGACGTGCCGCAAGCGGCCTTGCTGGCCTCGGCCTTCTACGTCGGCTCGCTGGTGCATGTGCCGGTGGGTGTCGCCAGCGTCCACCTGGTCCTCAATGGCCTGCTCGGGGTGCTCCTCGGTTGGGCCGCCTTTCCGGTCATCCTCGTCGCCCTCTTCCTGCAGGCGGTCATGTTCCAGTACGGCGGGCTCAGCGTCCTCGGCGTGAACACCGCGGTCATGGCGCTGCCGGCTGTGGCCGCGCACTATGCCTACCGCGCGTTGGGGCAGGGGGGCGGGGGGCGCGCCATCATCGCGGCGGGCCTCTGCGGGGGAGGCGCCGTCGGCCTCGGTGGCATCCTGTTGGCGGCCATCCTGTTGACGGCCGGGGAGCCCTTCCTGCCCTCGGCCGCGGCGGTGCTGGCCATCCATCTGCCGGTCATGGCGGTCGAGGGCATCATGACGGCGGGCGTGGTGCGCTTCCTGCTGCGCACCCGGCCCGGCATGCTGACGGCGGCGATGGCCCCAGCCCACACGGTCTCGCCATGATCGGCGCGGTCGTCCATGGGGGGCGCGTCTCCTGCCCGCGGGCGCTGGCCACGCTTCTCCTGGTCACGGCCTTGCCGGCCTTCGCGCATCGGGTCAATGTTTTTGCCGTGGTGGAGGACGGGGAGGTGGCCATCTCGGCCAAGTTCGCCCGGGGCCGGAAGGTCGTGGGCGGGGACGTGTCCCTGTGCGACCCCCGCGACGGGCGGATCCTGGCCGCGGGGCGTACCGACGAGGCCGGGCAATGTCGGCTGCCCTTGCCGCCGGGCTCGGACGGTGGCCTGACGGTGGTGCTGGACGCCGGCCTGGGGCATCGTGCCGAGTGGGCGTTGGCGGCGGAGGACATGCCAAGGGCGACAGCGTCGTCGGTTCCCGATCCTGCGTCGGCGGTGCAACCGGTCGGGGGCGGGGCGTCCGCACCGTTGCCGCCAGCCCCGGACAAGCCTGCCGAGGCACCGGCGGAGCGGCCCCTGTGGCTGAGCACAATCTTGGGCCTGGCGATCATCTGGTTGCTGGCTGGCGCGGCCCTGCTCTGGCGACGGCGCCCAGGAGCCGGGGAGGCGCGCCCATGACCATGCCGTGCGCAACCGCCGTCGATCCGCGGGTGAAGGTGTTGACGGCGGCGCTGCTGGCGGGAACGGTGGCGGTGCTGGAGCGTCCGGCGGCCCTGCTGCTCGCGACGGCGGTCGTCGGGTTGGTTGCCCTCGGCGGCTTTTCCGCCGGGCTCCGCCTGGGGCGCCGGATGCTGGCGGTCAACGCCTTCATCCTCTTGCTGGCGTTTACCTTGCCCTTTTCGACGCCGGGCGAGCCTCTCTGTCGCCTGGGGCCGCTGACGGCCACGCTGGACGGCGTTCTGCTGGCGGGACGGATCGCCCTGAAGGCGAACCTGATCGCCCTGGCCTGGGCCTCCCTGGTGGCCAGCCTGTCGCCGATGGCCCTGGGGCGGGCGCTGCATGGGCTTGGCCTGCCGCGCAAGCTGGTCTGGCTGATGGTGCTGGTCGGGCGCTACGAAGGGGTGCTGGCGGAGGAGTGGTGCCGCCTGGCCACCGCCGCGCGCGCCCGGGGCTTTGTCCCGCGCAGCGACCGCTTCACCTATGCAACCTATGCCCGGATGTTCGGGACGCTCCTGCTGCGAAGTTCGCAACGCGCCGGGCGAGTCGGCGAGGCGATGCGCTGCCGGGGATTCGCCGGCGCCTGGCCGCACCTGCCGTCACCCGGATTGTCCAGGCGCGACCTCGGCTGGCTGCTGCTCGGCCTGGCGGCGGCCTCGGCCCTGGCGGTAGCCGAATGGGGAGGCGAGGCATTCCATGGCTGAACACCCCCATGGCGAGAGTGCCCTGATCGCCGCCCAGGCCCTGGCCTTTGCCCATCCCGGCCGCCCCCCCGTCCTGCATGGCCTCGACTTCTCCTTGCGTCCCAGCGAGCGCGTCGGCATCATCGGCCCGACCGGCAGCGGCAAGAGCACCTTCCTCCACCTGCTCATGGGGCTGCTCGTCCCGGCCGCCGGCACGGTGGCCATCTTCGGACGCAGGATGCATGGCGAGAATGACTTCCGCACTGTCCGCACCCGCCTCGGCTTCCTCTTCCAGGATGCCGACGACCAGCTCTTCTCGCCCTCCCTGCTGGAGGACGCCGCCTTCGGGCCGCTGAACCAGGGCTGCCCACCCGCCGAGGCCGAGGCCCGCGCCCGCGAGGCGTTGCGCCAGGTCGGCATGGCCGATGCGGCGGAGCGCTTCCCGGGCGACCTCTCCGGCGGCGAGAAGCGCCTGGCCGCCTTGGCCACCGTCCTCGCCATGCGCCCCGAGATCCTCCTCCTCGACGAGCCCCTGACCGGCCTCGATCCGGCCATGCGCACCCGCCTCATCCAACTGCTCGGGGAGCTGGACTTGCCCGCCGTCGTCGTCTCCCACGACTGGGATTTCCTGGCCGGCTACGCCACCCGGACCTGCCTGCTCGAGGACGGCGTCCTGCGCCCCGCCGGACTCGCGGCGCCCCATGCCCATGTCCATGTCCACCCCGGCGGCACGGCCCCCCATGGCCATGGCGACGCCTCGCCTGAATGATCCCTGCGGGCCCCGTGGATGATCCAGTCTAGATCGCCTCGCCCCCCGTCTCCTCGGTGCGGATGCGGATGCACTGCTCGAGGTGGGTCACGAAGATCTTGCCGTCGCCGATCTTGCCGTCACCGTGCTTCGCCGCCTTCAGGATGGCCTGCACGGCAATGTCCACGAAGGTGTCGTTGCAGGCAATGTCGATGCGCACCTTGGGAATCAGGGCCGGCGCCACTTCCTGGCCGCGGTAGAGGTCGGCGGTCTCCGCACGCCCCCGGCCGCCGCAGCGGCTGACCGTGATGCGGGTGATCTCCGCCTGGATGAGCGCCTCGCGCACATCGTCAAGCTTGTCCGGTTGGATGATCGCGGTGATGAGCTTCATGGATGCAGGTCCTTATGCTGGATGCGGGCCGTTGCGCCGCCGGGATCAGTTGAGGTTGAGCAGGCCATACCCATGCTCGCCATGCAGGCTGTGGTCCATGCCCGCCTTCTCTGCCTCGGCCGACAACCGGAAGCCGATCAGCCGGTCGATCAGCCAGACCAGCGCCAGGGAAAGCACGCCGGCATAGACGATCGAGACGATGGCGCCCTCAGCCTGGTACTGTAGCTGGGTGAGGAACGGCGGACGCCCCTCTTGGGCGCGGAGGAAGAAGCTCAGCCCGAGGGCACCGATCAGCCCGGCGACGCCATGGATCCCGAAGACGTCCAGGGTGTCGTCGTACCCCAGCCGCCCCTTGAGCAGGACCGCCCCGTAGCAGGCAAGGGCGGCGACCGCCCCGAGGGCGATCGCCCCGAGTGGTTCGACATCGCCGGCCGCCGGGGTGATGGCCACCAGACCGGCTAGGATGCCCGAGGCCAGGCCGAGGCTGGTCGCCTTGCGGTGGTGCAGGCCCTCGATAAGGATCCAGGCGAGCGCCCCGGTGGAGGCGGCAATCTGGGTCATGGTCAGGGCTTGCGCCGTCTGCAGGCCGCTCGAGATCGCACTGCCTGCGTTGAACCCGAACCATCCCACCCAAAGCAGACCCGCCCCGGTCAGCGTCATGACCAGGTTGTTCGGATGCATCGCCGTCCGCGGATAGCCGCGCCGCGCCCCTAGGTAGAGCGCGATCACCAGCCCCGCCATCCCGGCGGAGATGTGGATCACGGTGCCCCCGGCAAAGTCGATCGCCTTTCCGGTCAGGAACCCGCCGCCCCAAATCCAGTGGGCGAGGGGGTTGTACACCAGCAGGCTCCACAGGGCGATGAACGCGCAGTACGCGCTGAAGCGCACCCGCTCCGCGAACGCCCCGGCGATCAGGGCCGGGGTGATGATCGCAAACTTGCCCTGGAACATCGCGAAGACCAGCGAGGGGATCGCCATCTCGTGGCCATTGACGTTGATGATGCGGAATGCCCCCGGCCCATGGTCCAGCCCCTTCAGCAGCACATAGGAGGCGTCCCAGCCGCACCAGCCGTGGCTCGCGCCAAAGCACATCGCGTAGCCGCACACCGTCCACATCACCCCGATGATCGCCATCGCCGCAAAGCTGTGCATCATCGTCCCGACCACGTTCTTCACCCGCACCAGCCCGCCGTAGAACATCGCCAGCGCCGGGATCATCAGCAGCACGAGCCCTGTCGACACCAGCATCCAGGCCGTCGTCCCCGTGTCGATCATCGGTGGTGGCGCCGAAGCCAGTACCTCCTCGGCACCAGCCCAGACAGGCGGTAGGGTGAACGCCGACGCACCGGCGGCGATCCGGAAAAGTCGAACTCTTGCCATGGCCTTGCCCCTCGTGGTTGCAGTTGTTGCCTGTCCCGGAGGTACCCGAGATGGCCAGGATGCATAGCAGGGCGTGTGCCAAGGCATCAGGGAAGAATCTTGATATCCGTCATATCATATTGCAGCAAAGGAAAATAAGAATATTACGGCGTTTTTGTGGGTAGAATAAATCAACAAAAACATTGCATATATGGATTGGTGAATGCATAAAAACAACAATAATGTAATCCGGTGACCGGTGTGGCTTCCGCAGCAGTCCATCCCCCGATCGGTGGACGGGCGGATCGGGAACAAGGAGCGGGACGAGCACGAGCATGGCCTTGCACCTTGAAAAGGCGGCCCGGCGGCCCGGCGGCGCGTGGCGTCGCCGGCCAGGAGCGCGGACCGGCAGTCGAGGAACGGGATCAGGCTACCGCTGGCCAGGACCATGACCGGGATGCTGTCCCTCAGTCCGCATGTGCCCAGGGAATACAGGATCAGGGCCATCACGGCGGACAGGTAGAGCGCGGTTGCCAAATCCGCCTGGACCGGCAACGGGACGTGAAACCGCATCGCCAGCCATTGCCGGGCGGCATCCGCCCACTTGGCGCCAAACAGCGTCATGATGGCGGCAACGACGGCAAGGACCAACAGACGTCCACGCATCGGCTCTCGGAGCAATCGCCGAACTTCCGTCGCCTGCCGCGCCATCTCCTCGGCCATGGCCTTGGCACCCGCTTCCCATCCCTTCCGAAGTCCTTCGTTGAGGCCGTCCTCGTAGGTCGGACTGCCGCCCTTGTCGCAGGCGATGAGCATGCAGAGGGAAAGGATGAGGCTGAGGGTGAATAGGCCGAAGGCTGAAGCCGGGGCGCGGACACGCAACGCCAAAGACCGCGTAAACGCGGAACTCCAAGCGGGCACAGCGCGTGTTCGGAGTCCCGCCTTCAGGCGGAATCCCCCGGACCCCGGCAATCCGTACTGCTCCGCCCTCATGGCTGGCCTCGCTTCAACCGGGCGAACAGCATGACGACGACCACCAGCACGAAGGCGATGGCCAACCCGGTGCCAAGCGGGGCGAGGAAGCTGTCGGCACTTTCGGCAATGGGCTTGACGACTTCGGGCAGCTTGCTGACGGTCACAGCAGCGCCGCCGCCGACCATGAGCACGGCCAGCGCAATGGCAATCCAGACGAACAAGGGAATCATGGGCATGGGAACCTCCTACAAGTGCGGAACGGGGAACGCGGAGTGCGGAGAGGAATCGGTGATCGGTGATCGGTAATCAGTGGGGCGGTGGTCAGTGATCGGTGGCATTGAGCCGTGAAGATCTTGATACCGAGGCCAGACGGCGCCCGGGGTGCCGGTATTGAGCCCTGAAGGGGCGGAAGATGTTAGCCCAGGGCGTGAGCCCTGGGTTTACGCCCACACACAACCCCAGAGCCCTGTAGGGGCGGCACAACACGCCAATGCGGAGATTGGCGTTCCCGGGGTGGCACGGGAGCAAGACGCCCCCGGCCACGCCCCGGCTGCCTCCGCTTGCGTTTTGTGATTTCGGGCTTAGGATTTTGGATTTCCGCCTTGGCGGCTTTACCGCAGGCCGAACAGCCCGCCGAGGCGGCGGTGGCACTGGTCGGCGCGGGCGGGCGTGTACTTCTTGGCGGTCTCGGTCATGGCGTTGTACAGGCTCCAACGGTTGCGGTCGGCGAACTCCGGGTGCCGGGGCTGCTCAAACTCCTCGATCACCGGCACGATGTCGGAGCTGTTGATCGCGCCGAGCATGGCCGCACGCACCGCCGTCAGCCTGCCCTCGGATTCGGTGACCGGCTGGCCCTTCATCCGGGCGATGCCGTCCTCGAGGACTTCGTACTGCGCCTCCAGGGCGTCGAAGGCCTGCGGGACAAGCGAATCGATGTCGATGCGGATCGTGTGCTTGCGCTGGATGACCGTCGAGCTGCCCAGGAAGGCCAGGTTGTCGCAAACAAACACAGAGACGCCGACGGTCAGGCCCACGCAGAGGCTCTTGTCGTGGCTGTTGCGCAGGCCGAGGGCGCGGGCGTATTCCGGATGGCCGTCCGGGTGGAAGCGCAGGACGCCGAACATCTTCGTGCCGGCGGGGTTCAGGCCGTAGTCCTCGTCGGCGACATGCAGGCCGCGCCGCGTGGCCTCGTTGACGACCAGGTCGGCAACCCGGCCATGCGGGACTGGACGCCAGGTTGCCGTCGGCTCCGGCGTGGGAATGGCGTGGAGGGCGTCGCGCGTGACGTGCTCGGCGCCGCAGTGCAGGATGAGTCCGTTCATGTGGTGGGCTCCTTGGGTTGGGGAATGGGTTAGACAGGATGAACAGGATTAACAGGATGGGGGACGCGGAATCCGGAACAATTGGCCGCAAAGACGCTCAAGAGGCACAAGAATGGGAGAGAAGTGCGGAACGAGGAACACGGAGAATAACCGGGGTCGGGGGTCGATAGTCGGGTGTTGGCGGCATTAAGCCCCGAAGGGGCGACAGATGTTAGCCCAGGGCGTGAGCCCTGGGTTTACGCCCACACACAACCTCAGAGCCCTGAAGGGGCGGCACAACACGCCAATGCGGAGATTGGCGTTCCCGGGGCTCAACCGGCCTTGGTGAACCTGACCGCCTTCTGGACTTCCTGGCCCGGTCCGACTTCCACTCCTCGTACTCGTCGGCACCGCGATCATGGATGTTGGCATCCGCACGTCCATGCGATCGTCACCGACGGGGCATTTGCGCCGGACGGCCGGTTCGCAGCCCTGCCTAAGCTCGCCGGCGAGCCGTTCCTGAAGCTCTGGGAGCACCAAGTCTTCAAGTTGCTCTTGGACGAGGGCCGGATATCCCCCGAGACCGTCGAGCAAATGCGCTCCTGGCAGCATTCCGGGGTTAGGGCTTATCCGTAAATTACGCCAGCGTCCGGAGCGAGCGCCATGCCGCCAAGTACAAGGAACGAGGAGCGAGCATATTGAAATATGTAAGGGACGAGTGACGCAGGAATTGGCGGCATGCCGCCGCTCCCCGAAGGGCCGCCGTCCTTCCGGCCGTTTGCTGCGGCTCCCGCTCGTCACAGATCGCTGTGGATATGCTCCTCGCGGGATCCTTGCAGCCCAACCGGAATCACCGGCGGCGGGCGCGGTGTAATTTACGGATAAGCCCT
>CAZBDL010000085.1:0-10001 GCA_964490525.1 uncultured Victivallales bacterium
CTTCGGGGGCGTGGGCTTGCAGGGCCAACACGTAGTCAATCCTGTGGCGCCACTCCTGGAGGTGGCCAGCAATGACCTCGGCGACCTGGTCTGGGGTCTCGGCATGGCCCGGAAGCTGCCTCTCGTTGAGGTAGTCGAAGACCACGAACTGGTTATGGCTCATGAAGATGGACAGCTCCTTGACGTGGCCCCGGTAATGCTCGGTGCACTTGCCGTAGAGCGCCCCCGACTGGCTGTCCAGGTATTGCCCGAGGCCAATCATCGCGAAGGACGCGCCGAGCACCCGGGGCAGTTCGTGGAGGCGCGAGGCATGGTAGGCTTTCTCGCGGAATTGACGCGCAACCTGGCGCCGGTTGTCCAGGTATTCCTGGCGCAGGGCCAGGAACTTCTCGCGCAAGGGGGCGAGGTCGAGGATGAATCCGGCCTTGGCCAGCGCCTCGGGATCGAGGTCCGCAATGGCGACGGC
This sequence comes from uncultured Victivallales bacterium, assembly GCA_964490525.1. GTDB lineage: Bacteria > Verrucomicrobiota > Lentisphaeria > Victivallales > CAZBDL01 > CAZBDL01. The sequence goes on from CAZBDL010000085.1 coordinate 467, forward strand.
GGGCGGTTCGTCCGGTCGTGATCCCTGGGCCGTGACCGAGACCCCGAACGTCCGTCCGTTGAAGGTGATGGTGCCCAACGCATGGTCGGCGCTGTCGCTGTCCAGTGCCAGGTGCTCGATGGCCACGGGGATGTCCATGTTGTTTGGCTGTCCGTTGATCTACTTTTGCTCATTGCCTCAGGACGATGGACACGCTCGACCAGCCCGTGATACGCTATCCCCAAGGCGGGAGGCTGTCCAGTCCTTGACAGTCCCGCTGCGCAAGGCCATAGTCCCGGGCGGCGGAGGATGCCGGATTCCTGCGGCCCGGAATGGCATTTCTGCGCAAGCGGTCCGGCCACGGAGGCGATGACTTTGGGAGCGACATGGCCATGACCGACAAGACCCCATGGGAACGGTTCTTCGACGCGCACGCCGCAGCCTACGACGGGAATGTGTTCGTCAGGAACACGCTCCATGAGGTGGACTTCCTCCTGGATGAACTGAGCCTGGCGGCCGCTGGATCGGTCCTGGATGTGGGATGCGGCACGGGGCGGCACGCCATTGAGCTGGCCCGGCGCGGCTATGCCGTGACTGGCCTGGACCTGTCCTCGGCCATGCTGGCGAGGGCGGCGGCGAAGGCGCAGGCGGCCTCGGTCCAGGTGGAATGGGTTCGGGCCGATGCCACGCGCTTTTCCCTGCCGAATCGATATGATGCCGCCATCTGCCTGTGCGAAGGATCGTTCGGACTGTTGGGCCAGGCGGACGACCCGATTGCGCAACCGCTGTCGATCCTCTGCAACATCTCCCGGAGCCTGAAGCCGCAGGCACGGGTCATGGCCACCGTCCTCAGCGCGTCCCGCATGTTGCGCGCGCATGCGGACGAGGATGTGGCGGCGGGGCGCTTCGATCCCTTGGCGCTGGTGGAGTCGGCGGCATGCCCTCCGGGCGAAGGGTTGCCGGCCATGGCCGTGCGCGAACGCGGCTTTGTCGGGACGGAGCTCAGGATGCTCTTCCGGCTGGCCGGGTTGTCCGTCGTCAATATGTGGGGCGGGACCGCCGGCAGCTGGGGCAGGCGGCCACTCGCCCTGGACGAGTACGAGATCATGGTGGTGGCGGGCAAGGTGGCCGACCCGTTGGTCGATGCGGCCTGGCTGGTGCCTGCGGCAACGTCCTGACGGCTTGGCGTCGTCGGGGGAGGGCGCAAGAAGAGGCCCGGCGCAATGTCCGGGCAGGCCTTGGCGTCAGGCCTTTCCGGCGCGCCGTACGGCCAGTTCGAGGATGCGGCTGGCGAGCTGTCCGTAGCTCATGCCGGCGACCTCGGCGGCGCAGGCCGTGCTGGCGTCGAAGCTGAGGTCGGAGTTGGGGTTGACGTCGAGGACATGGTAGATGCCGTTGCGCAGGCGCACGTCGATGCGGCCGTAGTCGCGGCAGCCGATGGCTTGGTAGGCGGCGCGGCAGACCTGTCCGAGTGCGGCCAGTTCGATGTCCTCGAGCGGCGCGGGCAGCAGGGTTTCGATGCCCTCATAGTGGGCGGATCCCGGGATGAACTTCGCCTCGTAGCTGCAGAGGTGGTCATGGTAGTCGGCGAAGCGCGAGAAGTCCATCTCCGCGACCGGTAGCATCTCGGGATGGCCATTGCCGACCAGGGTCACATGGAACTCCCGGCCGTCGATGAAGTCCTCGACCAGGGCCGGCTGGCGGAACATCCTGAGGACGAGGTCGATCCGCCGGGAAAGCTCATCCGGCGCGCTCACCACGGAATCGCGGGTGAGGCCCTCGCTGCAGTGTTCGCAGGCCGTCTTGACGATCGCCGGATAGCGGCTCCAGTCATCGACGTCCGCAGTGGTGAAGAGCTGTCCTTCCGGGGTCGGGATACCCTGGCGGATGAGCGCCTCCTTGGTGGCGCACTTGTCCTGGGACAGGGCCAAGGCTGCGGCGTCGGCGCCTGTGTGAAGGAAGCCGAGGGCCGCCAAATCGCGTGCCACATGCGGTTCGCTGCGGGGGACGCCGGGATAGCTTTCGCACCAGTTGAAGACAAGATGTGTCGCCGGATCATAGGGACTGAGGATCGCGGCCAGGTTGTCGTGCCCGACCGGCACCTGCGTCACCCGGTGGCCTTCCGCCGAAAGCGCCTGCGCCAGTTGCGCCGAAAGGGTGGCCACCTCATTGCTCTCGGACGCCGACCAGGCCGGATCCAGGTTGTACAGCAGCAGCACGGGAATGTCGCGAAATCCGGCCTCGTTCGTCAACCTTCTGCCTCCTCGATGGTTCATGCGTCCCGACCGGTTGCTCCCGCCGGATGGAACAACCTAACGCCATCCCCATGATGTGCAAGCGGCCATCTTGCCCCTCGCGGCATGGCGTGATATGGTCTCGCGTGCTACTAATCCCCAACCTCTTGCCGCAAGGAGCCGACGATGCGCATCTGGACGCTCACCACCGCCTTCCTCGCCCTCGCCTGCCTGGTCGCCGCCGACCGTCTGGCCGCCGCGGAACCGCCGGATGGCGAGAAGCTGGTTCATCAGGTCTGGACGTTGATGAAGGCCAATGACCAGGCGGAGCTTGCGGCCCTGATGGTTCCCGGCTTTCAGGCCGTACATGACCATGGCGCCATCGGCAAGGCCGAGGAGCTGGCGTTGATCGGCCAACTCGACCTGGGGGACTACCGGCTTTCGGAATTCAAGACGACCCTGACTGGCGACGTCATCGTCGTCACCTACAAGGTCTCCGTGGCGGAAACCATCGACGGCAAACGCCTGGACAAGGCCCCCGCCATGCGGCTCAGCGTCTTTGTCAAGGCCGACGGGGCCTGGCGCTGGGCCGCCCATGCCAACCTCAAGCCGGTGCAGTGATCCGCCGCGAGAGGCCATCGCCCACCAGGCATTTCGTCCCGTCACGCCTCGCCGGCGACAAGAGAAACGGGGCGCCGTGGGGCGCCCCGTTTTTACCAGGGAATGGGCGGTCGGGCTACTTGCGCTCGAACATCTCGCGGATGCGGCGGCCGGTGATCTCGACCTCGTGGGCGCCCAACTCCGCGCGCTTCTTGAGCAAGTTCGGGCAGCCCTTGCGGCTTTCCTCGAGCCAGACCTTGGCGAATTCGCCGCTCTCGATGCGCTTCAGCGACTCCCGCATGCGCTCCTTGACGTCGGGGGTGATGATCTTCGGGCCGTTGTAGTACTCGCCGAACTCGGCGGTGTTGGAGATGACGGCGTTCATCTTCTGGATGCCGCCCTCGAAGATCAGGTCGACGATCAGCTTCAGCTCGTGGACGCACTCGAAGTAGGCCATCTCCGGGGGGTAGCCGGCCTCGACCAGGACTTCGAACCCGGCCTTCATCAGGTCGACGCAGCCGCCGCACAGGACGTTCTGCTCGCCGAACAGGTCCTCGTAGGTCTCCTGCTCGAAGGTGCACTCGAGGCAGCCGGCGCGGGTGAATCCCATCGCCTTGGCCATGGCCAGGGCGACGGCCTTCGCCTTCCCCGAGGCGTCCTGGCGGATGGCAATCAGGCCGGGGACGCCGAAACCGGCGAGGAAGGCCTTGCGCTCCTCGGTGGCGGGACTCTTCGGGGCGACCATGATGACGTCGACCTCGGCCGGCGGGACAATTTGCTTGAAGACGATGTTGAAGCCGTGCGAGCAGCTCAGCGTCTTGCCGACGGCCATGTGCGGCTTGATGTCCTTCTCGTAGACCGGGCCGTGGAACTCGTCCGGCAGCAGGATGTGGATGATGTCGGCCTTGGCGGCCGCCTCGGCGATGGGCAGGACGGTGAAGCCCTCCGAGATGGCCTTGTCATACGAGGCGTCCCTGATCGAGCCGATGATGACATTGACGCCGGAATCGCGCATGCACAGGGCCTGGGCTGAGCCTTGGCTGCCGTAGCCGACGACGGCGACGGTCTTGCCCTTGAGGACGGCGAGGTCGGCGTCCTGGTCGTGGAGGATCTTGACCATGGAATGGCTCCTTCGGTGAGGTTGGTCGGATGATGATGGCGAATGGGGGCCGTTACGATAGCCTGCCGACGCGCGTTTTCAAGGCGCGGAAGACGATGGCGACCGGGATGCGGCGCATCCGGGGATAGTGCATGATCCAGTCCTCGCTCCAGTAGGGGGCGCGACGGTGGCGCGATGGCGGCAGGGGTGGCGGTTCGAGCAGCCGGTCCACGGCAAGCCCGGCAGCGGTCAGCGCGGCGAACCAGCGCGACAGGGGCCAGTGACGGGAGCGGATCTGGCCCCGCCGGTCCCGGCGCACGTCGTCGGGCGGGCGGAAGGCGTCCGGGAGGAAGAGTCCTTCCGTGGCATCGTCGATCGTCACCCATTCCCCAGCCCACAGGGGGTGGGGGGCGCTGAGCAGGAGCATGCCGCCAGGAGCGAGGAGGGCGGCAGCCGTGGCGATGGCCGGCTCCGGGGCGGGCAGGAAGGAGAAGGCGAACGACGAATGGATGAGCCCGTAGGATCCCAAGCCATCCGGGAGACGGCGCATGTCCGCCTGGATGAAGGTGATGTCTTGATGGTGGCGGATGGTGAGGCGGCGCGCTTCGGCGAGCATCGCGGGCGAGGCGTCGAGGGCGGTGCAGATGGCGCCGCGGCGTGCCAGGTGGATGCTGTTCTGGGCACCGCCGCAGCCGAGCTCGAGGCAGCGCAACCCGTCGACGCATGGCGGCAACAGGCGGAGCTGGCGGTCGCCCGGCAACAGCGGCCCATAGTGGAAGTCGCCCACGGCGATGTGGCTGCGGGCAACGTATTCCGGCGCCAGGGCATCCCAGTAGGCGGCGTGTCCGGCCGCCTCGGCGGCGTCTGCCATGGCGTCCCGCATCGGCGTTTCCGGTCAGGGCGTGGCTTGCGCGGCATCGGCCCGGGTGAAGAGCATGATCCCCTTGAGGATCTCGATGGCGCGCTCCAGTTGGGTGTCGGTCACGGCATCCTTGGCCTTCGGCTTGACGATGCCCGGGTAGGCGACGCGTTGATGGACCAGGGCCAGGGTCTCCCGCGGCGTGATGGGGACGACGATGTCGGGATCGATGCCATGCTCGTGGATCACCCGCTTGCTGGGGGTGTAGTAGTGGGCCGTGGTCAGGCGCAGCGCGCCCATGTCGGGCAGTGGCATGATCGTCTGCACCGAGCCCTTGCCGAAGGTGGTCTCGCCGACCAGCACCGCACGGTTGTGGTCCTGGAGGCAGCCGCCCACGATCTCCGCGGCGCTCGCGCTGTTGCCGTTGACTAGAATCGCCAGGCGCAGGTCGGTGGGCTGCGGGACGTTGCCTGAGAGGTAGTCCTGCCGGGCATCGGCGTTGCGGCCCTCGATGGACACGACCGGCTGGCCGGGCGGCAGGAAGCGGCTGCAGACCTCGACGGCGGACTGCAGCAGCCCGCCGGGATTGTCGCGCAGGTCCAGGACCAGGGCTTCCGCCCCGTCCCGCCGCAGCCCGGCGAGGGCCTCGTCGAGGTCCTGCGCCGTCGGGGCGTTGAACTGCGAGATGCGCAGGTAGCCGATCTTGTCTTCCGGGATCATCGCCGCCCGGACCGTGTGCACCTCGATCTTCGCGCGTTCAAGGCTGATCTCGCGGGTCAAGTCCTCGCTTTCGCGGTAGATGACGATACGGACGCTACTGCCGGGTTCGCCCTTGAGCAGGTTGACGGACTCGTCGAGATTCATGGTGCGGGTCGAGTTGCCCTCGATCTCGAGGATCGCGTCGCCCGGCTTGATGCCCGCCTTGAAGGCTGGCGTGTCCTCCATCGGCGCGATCACCGTGAGGATGCCGTTGCGCACCGTGATGTGGATGCCGACGCCGCCGAACTCCTGTCCCTCGGTGTCGCGCACCATTTCCTCGTAGCCCTTCGGCTCAAGATAGGAGCTGAAGGGGTCAAGCTCATGCAGCATCCCCTTCAGCGCGCCCCGGACCAGGGTGTCGTAGCTGACGCGGTCGGCATCCACGTAGTTCTGGCGGATCACCTGGATGACCTGGGTGAACAGGGTCATCGGCCCGTAGCCGCTGTCTGTCGGGCTGCGTTGGCTTGCCTGGGCGTAGGCGCCGTAGCCGACCAGCAGGTTTGTGGCCAGGGCGCCCAGCAGCAGGAGGAGCAGCCAATGCCGCGGGGCGCCGAGGGCGTGGCGCAGCATCACGGCGAGACGGTGGGAGGAGGTGGGAGGGGTGTCCATGGGAAGGTGACTCCGGAGTGGCGGTCGAACAAGCGAGTAAACTACGGCGACGGAGCCCGGAAAGCAAGTGGCGCAACGGGGCGCGCCCCGTGCAACCTTTTCGCCCGCGTCTGTCCTCGGATCGGGCGACGATAAGAAGAACCAAGCCGAGGACGAGGACGCATGCGTTGCCGCACCGATGCTCCCTGCGCACTTGGCGCCATCGCGTTACCGGGAGGCCTGCCCCAGCCACAGCTCGAAGACGAGCATCGCCCACAGGGGATAGCTGTGGTCGGCGAGGCCGTCGGCATGTTCCCGGAGCAGGGATTCAAGGGTCGGGCGATGGAAGAATCCCTCGCCGATGGCGCGCCCGTCGAGCAGGCGTTCGCGGGTCAAGGTCTGCCAATCCTGGCGCAGCCATGCCGCGATGGGAACGCCGAAGCCCAGCTTGCCGCGGCGGCGGATGTCGGCGGGAACCAGGTCGGGAAAGGCGTCGAGGAGGATGCGCTTGCGGACCATTCCCTGCTGTTTCCACGGGCGGGGCAGGGAGGCGGCGAATTCAACGACCCGGTGGTCGAGGAAGGGACTGCGCACTTCCAGGGAGCAGGCCATCGAGGCGATGTCGACCTTGGCCAGGATGTCCCCGGGCAGGTAGCTCTGCAACTCCATCTCCATGAGCTGCTCGACGGGATCGCGGGCGGTGGCCCCGGCCAGCAGGGCGTGGGGCAGGTGGCGGGTGGGGGCCAGTTCGGCCTCGCGCAGGAGGGGGCCGAAGGCCGCACGCTTGGCACCGCCGCGGAAGCGGGCGATGAGGCGGTAGTAGCGTTCCTCGGGGCTGTCCGCCGCCATCGCCAGGAGCCGGCGGAGCTTGCCGAGGGACGAGCGCTCCTCGGTGGCGGCGGGAAGCCGGGAGGCGAGGCGCCGCCAGACGGCCTGGCGCAGCCGCGCGGGCACGAGATCGGCGCAGGCCGCAAGCTTGAGCGCCAGATAGCGGTAGTAGCCCGCGAAGATCTCGTCGCCGCCATCCCCGGAGAGGGCGACGGTGACTTGCTCGCGGGTGAACTGGCTGAGCAGGAAGGTGGGCAGCATCGAGGCGTCGCAGAAGGGTTCGCCGAAATGTCCGACCAGGCGCTCCAAGGCCGCGAAATCGGCCGGCTGGACCAGTCGCTCATGGTGCACGGTGGCAAAGCGGCGGGCGATGATGCGGGCGTAGCGCCGCTCGTCGTAGGCGGCCTCGGGAAAGCCGATGGTGAAGGTCTCGACGGGACGCCCCCCCGCCTCCGCCATGAGCGCGACGATCAGCGTCGAGTCGAGCCCCCCGGAGAGGAAGGCGCCCAAGGGGACGTCGGACATCAACCGGCAGCGCACCGCCTCCGTCAGCAGGTCGCGCAGATGCCGGCCGGCGGCCCCGCGGGAAAGCCGTGTCTTGTGGTCGAAGCGGCAATGCCAGTAGGGCTGCAGGCGCACGGCCCCCGTCGCCAGGTCGAGGTTCAGGTAGTGCGCCGGGGGCAGCTTGCGGGCCCCCTTGTAGATGGTGTGCGGCGCCGGAATGTACTGCAGGCTGAGGTAGTCGTTCACCGCCTGGAGATCGATTTCCCGGCCCAGGGCCGGATGGCTCGCCAGTGCTTGCAGCTCGCTCGCAAAGGCAAACCTTTTGGGTGTGCGGAAGTAGCACAACGGCTTCTGCCCCATGCGGTCGCGGGCCAGGATCAGCTGTCGCCGCTGCCCGTCCCAAAGCGCCAGGGCGAACATGCCGATCAGGCGACTGACGAATTCCGGCCCCGCCTCCTCGTACAGGTGCACCAGCACCTCGGTATCGCAGCGGGTGCGGAAGCGGTGGCCTGCGGAGGTCAGCTCCGCACGCAGCGCGGCATGGTTGTAGATCTCGCCGTTGAAGGTCACCTGGATGGTGCCGTCCTCGTTGCCCATCGGTTGCCCCCCACCCGTCAGGTCGATGATCGAAAGGCGCCGGTGCCCCAGACCGACCGGTCCGTCGAGGAATTGCCCCATCCCGTCCGGTCCGCGATGGGACAGGGCCCCCGTCATCGCCGCCAGCGCCGCCGGCTCGCAGGGCGTCCCGTCCAGATGGATGATTCCCGCAATCCCGCACATGGCAGGTGTCCCTTCCGATGTAACGTTGCCAGGCAATCTATATGGATAGGGGGACTTGCGCAATCGTCTCGCATTGTCGGGAAATGGCATGATATTACCGGACGTGCATTCATCAATGAACAACGGCGAGGGGTTCCGCATGGACAGTAGCCTGAAGAATCTGTTGCCGATCGTGGTGGCAGTCATCCTGGGCGTGGTCTCGGTGATCACCGTGAACCGTTACATCTCTGCCCGCACGCAGGCCGAGGACGTCAAGAAGGCCAGCATCGTCACGGCGGCACAGACCATCGGTGCCGGCACCGAGATCGACTTCGGCCACCTCGACGTCAAGGAGGTTCCCGCCGAACTGGTCTCCGGCGTCAACATCACCGTCCCCGGGGGAACCTCCGCGCAGGCGGCCGAAGAGGTTCAGCTGCGCAAGGCGATGCTGGTCGGACGGCGCCCGGTGCGACTGATCCCCGCGGGCGACCCGATCCTCTGGACCGACTTCGCCAAGGCCGAGGCGGATTCCCTCTCCGACAAGATTCCCGAAGGCCGCCGGGCGGTGACCATCCCGGTCGATGCGCTCACTGGCGTGGGCCTGAACATCGTTCCCGGCGACCGGGTCGACGTCCTCGGCAGCAAGGATCAAGGGTGCGGTTCCGGCGGGGCGGCGGCTGGCGCGATCAACCCCGCGATGGTCCGCGACCTGATGGGCGGCGCGGGTGCCGCCCTGCCCAACCCCGCCGGAGCCGAGGGCATGGTCGCGGCCGTCGCGGCACCGGTGCCTGAGGCGACGACCTATGTGCTGATGCAGAACGTCCTGGTGCTGGCGGTCGGTCAGGAGTTCAATCCGGATGTCGTCGGGAGCGGACGGTCCAGTTCGTACGGCAACGTCACGCTGGAGGTTTCCCTGGTGGAGGCCGTGATGCTGGCCCACGCCCGCAACCAGGCGACCCTCTCCCTGGTGCTGCGCCCGCAGACCGGGCTTGACCGGCTGCCCTCGGACCAGCTCCTCTCGATGGATTGCGCCGCCATCATGAGGCACTATGCCAAGGAGCTGGATGCGCAGCGTGCCGCCGTGGCCGCGCCGCCACCGGCCGTCCCTGCGCCGGTGCCGACGCCGCCAGGAGGCACCCCATGAAGACCCCCGTCCTGGTCGTCCTCCTGTCCTTGTCCTTGGCCTTGGCCGGGCGCGCCGACGGCGATGGCGAGCCCCTGGGCATCCGCGTCCAGCTCCGGGAAAAGGAGCGCGAGATCGTCGCCGTCCCCGGGGTCGTCTCCTTTCTTGTCCGCGACCCGACCGTCGCCGAGGTCGTCGCCGCT
>CAZBDL010000086.1:0-9992 GCA_964490525.1 uncultured Victivallales bacterium
ACCGCCAGGGGCCTCCTCGCCACGGGCGACTATCGCTGGAACAGCGGCATGTTCGCCTGGACCGTCGCCGCCATCCAGGCGGAGTTCGCCCGCCAATCCCCGCCCCTCGCCGAGGCCGTCCGCGAATTTCGCGCCGCCGCCCTCGCCGGGACGCTGGGCGATGTCCTGGCCGCGCGCTATCCTGACTTGCCCAAGGTCTCCATCGACTATGCGGTCATGGAGAAGGCCCGCGATGTGGTCGTCGCCGAGGCCGCCTTCGACTGGGACGATGTCGGCCTCTGGACCGCCCTGCGCAACCATTTCCCCGCCGACGCCGACGGCAATGTCGCCCTCGGCCGCCATGTCGGCGTCGACACCCGCGACTGCCTGGTGGTCAGCCGGGAGGACGGCCATCTCGTCGCCACCGTCGGCGTCCAGGACCTGGTCGTCGTCCACACCCCTGACGCCACCCTCGTCTGCGACGCCCATTCCGGGCAGCGCCTGAAGGCCCTGCTCGCCGCCATCGCCGCCCGTCCCGAACTGGCGAGGCACCTCTGATGCGCATCCTCGGCATCGACTATGGCACGGTCAGGGTCGGCCTGGCGATCAGCGACCCGGGAGGCATCATCGCCCAGCCCGCCGGCATCCTCCCCGCCGCCCCACCGGAAACCCTCCCGGAACGCCTCCTCGCCAAGGCCCGCGAACTTCGCGCCGAGAAGATCCTCTTCGGCCTGCCCCGCCATCTCGACGGGCGCGACGGCGACCACGCCCCGGCCATCCGCCGCCTCGCCGGACGCCTCGGCGAGCTGAACGCCCCACCCGTCGCCTTCTGGGAGGAGCGCCTCTCCACCCAGGCCGCCGAGCGCGCCATGATCGAGGCAGACGTCTCCCGCCGCGACCGCCGCGGCAAGATCGATGCCGTCGCCGCCGCCATCATCCTCCAGAACTACCTCGACGCCCAGCAGATCGCCAGCGACGAACGCCTGGCGTGAATCGGGCGCTTACGGAAAAGGCCTTGCGATGTCGTTGTGCGTGGTCAACATCGGCAACACCCGGGTGCAGTCCGGCCTCTGGCAGGAGGGCGCGATCCGGGACTTCCGCCAGGTCCCCCGGGAGCAGTTCGAGCTCGGCATGATTCCGCCGGACCTGCCGGTGGCGGCGGCGACGGTCGTGCCGGGGGCCAAGGCGATGCTGGCCGACCGCCATACCCTGTGGGTCGGCCCCGGACTGGAGACGGGGCTTGACACGGGCCTGGTCGACATGGCCACCTTCGGGGCCGACCGCCTGGCCAATGCCGTCGCCCTGGCCGCCGCCGCCCCCGGCCTGCCCGCCATCTGCCTCGACTGCGGCACCGCCATCACGGCGGAGGCCGTCGACGCGCACCGCTTCCTGCGAGGTGGGGCCATCGCCCCGGGACGCCAGCTGCTCCGGCGCGCCCTGCACGAGCATACCGCGCAGTTGCCGCTGATCGACGTCGTTCCCGGCCTCCCCCCCGGCATCGGAGTCAACACCGGCGATGCCATCCGCTGCGGCGTCGATCGTGGGGTCCTTGGCGCGGTCCAGGGCATCCTGGCCGGCATCCGCCGCGAGCTGGGCGTGGACGGCTGCCCATGCCTGGTCACCGGCGGGGATGCGGAGTTCTTCGCGGAGCAGCTACCCGGCCTGACCTTCGCCGGCCTTGACTTCACCCTGCGCGGTATTGCCGCCATCTGGGAGATCAACCATGCGCGTTAAGCTCTGCGGCATCCGCCAGGAGAAGGACCTCGCCGCCGTGGTCGCCGCCGACGCCGATTCGGCGGGATTTCTGGTCGGCCAACTCCACGCCTCCGACGACTTCATCCTGCCCAGCACGGCCGCCCGCCTGGCCAGCCAGTTGCCGCCTTACATCGCGCCGGTCCTCGTCACCCATTTGCGGCGGGCCGCCGACATCGCCTCCCTGGTCGCCAAGACCGGCATCCGCACCGTCCAGCTCCATGGCGGCGTGCCCTTCGACGAGGTGCGGGCACTCCGCGACACCCTGCCGCTCAACAGCAAGCTCATCCTCGCGGTCCATGTCGTCGATGCCTCCCTCGATCCCCAACCCGAGGAGTTCTATCCGCTGGTCGACGCCATCCTGCTTGACAGCCGCGACCGCGCCACGGGACAGGTCGGCGGCACCGGCCGCATCCACGACTGGCGGGTCAGCGCCGACCTGGTCGGGCGCTGCCCGCGCCCGGTCATCCTGGCGGGCGGCCTCCACCCCGGCAACGTCGCCCAAGCCATCCACGCCGTCCGCCCCTTCGCCGTCGACGCCAATTCCGGGCTCAAGGGCGAGGATGGCGCCCGGAATCCAGAGAAGTGCCGCGCCTTCGTCGCCCTGGCCAAGGCCGCCGGCACGGATGGCGACGCCGGGTGACGAGCACGTGCACGACGCGAAGCCTTGTGCAGCGTAGGAGGAGCCCGCTCCCCTTCGACTTCGCTCAGGGCAGACCGCGGGCGAACCTCTGTCTCCCGAGGAACCGATTGCGAGCACGCGCACGAGAGGCACATGCGTCAGCGAAATGATGTCCCGGAAGGCTACGGGATGTCGTTGGAGCGGGGATAACTGCCGAGAATGCGGGTGAACTGGCAGTGCTCCTTGAGCTGGACGAGGACCCGCTGGCTGACCGGGTCGTCGACATGGCCCATGAAATCGACGAAGAAGCAGTACTCCCAGTTCTTGCGGCGGGAGGGACGGCTCTCGATCATGGTCAGAGTGACCTGCTCCTGCTTGAAGGGCAGCAGCGTCTCGTAGAGGGCACCGACCTTGTCCTTGATCGCATAGCAGATCGAGGTCTTGTCGTCGCCGGTGGGCTTGGGATCCTGGCGTCCGATGACTAGGAAGCGGGTGGTGTTCTCGGCGCTGTCCTCGATGTGCTCGGCGAGGATCTTCAGCCCGTAGAGGTCGGCGGCCAGGCGGCTGGAGACGGCGGCGGCATGGCGCTCGCGGGCGGCGGTCTCGGCAGCCTTGGTGCTGCTCGAGGTCTCGACCAGCTCGATGCCGGGCAGATGGGTCTGCAGCCAGCCGCGCGTCTGGCCGAGGACCTGGGCATGGCTGTAGATCCGCCGCACCTTCGCCAACGGCCCCTTGGCCATCAGATGGTGGTGGATGCGCATGTTGATCTCGGCGCAGATCTTCACGCTGGTGTTCAGGAACATGTCCAGCGTGTGGTTCACCGCCCCTTCCGTCGAGTTCTCCACCGGCACCACCCCGTAGTCCGCGCGCTCCGTCTCGACGTCCGCGAAAATGTCTGGGATCGACGGCATCGGCTGGTACTCGGCGGCATGCCCGAAGCGACGCAGCGCCGCCAGGTGGGTGAAGGTCGCCTGCGGCCCAAGATAGGCGATGCACAGGGGCTTCTCCAGGGCGATCGCCCCGGAGATGATCTCCCGGTAGATGGCGCGCAGCGTCGCCGCCGACATCGGCCCGGGATTCGCCTTCTCGAGGCGGTCCAGGAGGGACTTCTCGCGCTCCGGGACATAGATCTTCAGCCCCTTGCCCTGCTTCCACTTGCCGACCTTCTCGGCCAGCCGGTAGCGCCGGTTGATGAGATCGACGATGCGGTCGTCCAGGCGGTCGATGTCCCGCCGCAGCGCGCCCAGCTTGTCCAGGTCCATGGCCATGTCTCCTCGTCCGGCGACGCCGGTCCGGTATGAATTCCGATGCCGCAGGCGATCCTGCCCCCGACGGCAGCCGTCGGCCGATACTGTATCCCCCCCCGCCGCCATCGCCAAGGGCCCGTGCATTGGCTATCAGCGGGGATACAGTACGCCCATGGCAATGGCATCACGGCACGGCGACGGCGACGCCTGGACGACAGCGGCCGAACTGGCGGCGACCTTGCAGGCGGCCGGGCATGGCGCCTGGTTCGTCGGCGGCGCCGTGCGCGACCGCCTGCTCGGGCGCCATCCGGAGGACATCGACCTGGCGACCACCGCCCCGCCCGACGCCCTCCTCCGCCTCTTCCCCGAGGCCAAGCTGGTGGGCATGGCCTTCGGCGTCGTCAACGTCCCGCGCCATGGCCGCCATGTCGAGATTGCCACCCTGCGCCGGGAACGGCAGTACGAGGATGGCCGCCGCCCCACGGAGGTGAAGTTCACCGACGATCCGGCGGTCGATGCCGCCCGCCGCGACTTCACCATCAACGGCCTGTTCCTCAACCCGCGCACGGGCGAAATCATGGACACGGTTGGCGGCCGCGCCGACCTGCGGCGCGGAGTGGTGCGCACGATCGGCGCCCCCGCCGAGCGCTTCGCCGAGGACTACCTGCGCCCGTTGCGCGCGGTGCGCTTTGCCGCCAAGCTCGGCTTCGCCCTCGCCCCCGACCTGGCCGCCGCCGCCGCGGACTTCGCACCTCGCCTGCGGCAGCTCTCCTGCGAGCGCGTGCGCGACGAGCTTGACCGCATGCTCGGCGGCCCCGCCCCGGACCAGGCCATCCGCCTGCTCCACCGCACCGGCATGCTGGCCGTGATCCTGCCCGAGGTCGCGGCGATGGATGGCGTCCCCCAGCCGGTCGAGTTCCATCCCGAAGGCGATGTCCTCACCCACACCCTGCTGATGCTGGGCAGGCTGTGCCGGGCGGACGCCGACACCGCCTGGGCGGCCCTGCTGCACGATGTCGGCAAGCCCCCGACCCTGACACGCGGCGAGGATGGCGTCGAGCACTTCTACCGCCACGAGGAGATCGGCGCGGCCATGGCGGCGAGCATCCTCGCGCGCCTGCGCCTGCCCACCCGGCGCATCGACGCGATCGTCCAGGCCATCGGCGGCCACATGCGCTTTGCGCGGGTCACAGAGATGCGCCCCGCCAAGTGGCGGCGGATGCTGGGCTCGCCCAACTTCGCCCTCGAACTGGAGCTGCACCGCATCGACTGCGCCTCGAGCCATGGCCGCATGGACAATGTCGTCTTCTTCCTCGACCGCCATCGGGAACTGGCCGCCACGCCGGCGGTGCCCCCGCCCCTGGTCAACGGCCGCGACCTCATCGCCCTGGGCATGGCCCCGGGACCACCCCTCGGTCAGCTCCTCGCCGAAATCGCCGACCGCCAGCTCGAAGGTCAGCTCGCCACCCGTGAGGACGCCCTCGCCTGGGCCAAGGACGCCATGTCCGCAACTGTGGAGCGAAGGCCATGAACGATCAGGAATCATGTCCCAATCCCTGGCTGGTCCGGCTGATGGGCCCCGCGAGCCGGGGCCGGCCAACCCCGTACCGAAGCTCCAAGGAGCTGGCTTTGCTGGTCGGACGGGAAGGCTTCACGCTGCTCTTCGACACCTGCTGGTCGGAGCCGGAATTCCGTCACAACCTTGGCCTGGCGCTGCGCCAGTATCCGGCCCCGGACGCCCTGGCCATTTCACACCTGCATGCCGACCATGTGCGGGGCATTCCCCATGTCCTGGCGCGGTTTCCGCGCCTGCCGGTCTATGTCCCCGAGCTTGACCCCGTGGTGGCGACGATCCGCATCTACCATCCACGCTTCGATCCGGCCCGGATGGACTTCCGCCCCCTGAGCCGCCCCGTCACGGTCATCGCCCCCGGCCTGAAGCTCCTGAGCCTGCGCATCCCCGGGGACATCCGCGAGCTCTACCCGGCCATCCGCACCCGCCAGGGCTGGGTGGTGCTGACCGGATGCGGCCACTACCGCGAGCACATCCTGCCGCGGACCACCAAGCTGCTCGGGGAACAGCCTCATGCCTTGCTGGGCGGCATTCATTCCTGGGGATGCCCGCGCACCGCCACGATCCAACTGGTGCACCAGCTCCACGCCAGCGGCCTGCGGAAGATCGGCGCCTTCCACTGCTCCGGGGAAATCTTCCGCCGCGAAGCCATCCGCACCTTCGGCCGCGACCGCATGCTGGACTACCGCTCCCTGCCCATGGGTGAGGCGCTGGACCTTGACGCCTGGTGAGCGGAACGCGAACAACGTCGCAGACCATGCCGATTGAAACGGCATGTCAGGAAAATCAGCCGCAAGGCCTTGACTTATATAATATAGAGTATACTAGTTGGACGAGAAGATGGCTGAGCGCCTGATAGCACCATTCCCCTCGGGGTCGGCGTCGATATCAGCATCGGGATCGAAAGTTTTTCCTCGGCAACAATCCGATGCGATAGGCAAGGAAGGGGAATCCAGCCAGCGAATCAAGATGGCGAATCGATCCCGACCCCGACTCCGAGAAAAGGCAGAAAATGACGAAAGCCAACTGCGCAAGGAGGATCTGGGCATGAGGAAACAGTGCCAACGGACATTGACGGTTCACCTCGACGTTCCCTATCGCCGCGTCGATGGCCGCGAGATCTGCCTGGACGCGGTCCTGGTGCAGAGCGACAAGCCCACGCCGATGGTCGTCTCCATCCATGGGGGCGGCTGGAAGGCCGGGAACAAGGACTATTTCAGCCCGCTGCTGGGTAAGCTGGCGGCGGCGGGGATTTCCTGGGCGACCCTTGACTACCGGTTGTCGACGGCGGCGCTGTGGCCGGCGCAGGCGGAGGACTGCACCCAGGCGCTGCAGTTCCTTAAGGGCAAGGCCAAGGAGTGGAACCTCGATCCGGAACGGATGGCCCTGGAGGGGCACTCGGCGGGGGGGCACCTGTCCCTGTGGCTGGGCCTGCATCCGGACCAGGCCGAGGCGGACTCGCCGGATCCGGCCCGGCGCCTCTCCACCCGTGTCCGTGCCATCGTCGACCGGGCCGGTCCGGTCGACTTCTCCCTGCTCGAGACGGTCCACCACGAGGCCCACGAATACGCCTATCTCTTCCTCGGCGAGGACTACGGCCGCCGGGGCCTGCAGGGCAGCCCGGGGGGCATCCTCACCCGGGAACAGGTCGCGCACGTCTCCCCGCTCTCCTATGTCGCGGCCGACAGCCCGCCCGTGTTCATCATCCATGGCACGGCGGATCCGACGGTGCCGGTCGAGCATGGACGGGCCCTCGAGGCAGCCCTCCGCCACCATGGCGTGCCCTGCCAGACCCATTACATCGAGCAGGGCGACCATGGCACTTGGTACGAGGGCATGGACGACGACATCGTCGCCTTCCTCAAGGCCCAGCTCCTCCCGTAGCTCAGCGACCCGGCCGTACCGTGATCGGGCCCCGAACATGCTCTTCCCCAGCCCGAAGAATGAGGGCCTGGTGCAAGAGTCTGGTTGGAATCGGCCATTCTCTTGATCGAATATCCAATATCGAACAAGGAACTCCCAATGTCCATCGGAAGGGGAGTGAAGATTCCTTCTCCCCAGATCCCCAGCGGTGGACACCCCGGAGGGGTGGCAGACATTAGCCGGGGGTTGAGCGAGCTGGCGAGCGACACCCCCGGACAATACGCACCCCCATCCCCAGCACCCCGGCAGGGGTGCAAGAACTGGCAACCGGGACGGACGCGCCGACTTCCAAGCCCGACGCGAAGCCCCGTGCAACGTAGGAGCCCGCTCCCCTTCGACTTCGCTCAGGGCAGGCCGCGGGTGAACCTCTGTCTCCCAAAGAGCCGATTGTGTGCACCAAGAGGTGCTGCGGACTACGCGTCAAGCACCCGGAAGCGGACAAACGCCAGCGTATCGGGAAAGTTCTCGTCCTCGATTTTTCATCCCTGGAGCTTCAACCACGCGACAACGGTGACAATGCGCACACCTTCAATCTCGTTCAAGGAAAGGAGGTCGTCGTCGCCGCTGACCAAATAGTTGGCACTGGCACTCAATGCGCAAGTGATGAACATGTCGTCCTTGGGATCGCGCACACCGGTGAAGCGTCGGGATTCCTCAACCAGAACGAGGCGATCGAAGAGAAAAGACTTCCACCGCTTAGCCAAATCCGGACGCCCACAGCGCACCGCCAGGCGGTCGATTACTTCGCAATATTCCGTCAACACGCGCGCTGTGGCGCAGACCATTACTTTGTCGGCAATCCAAGTTGCCAGCAGACGGTGTGGTTGCCCACCCCAGAAGATGCCGGAAACCAGGACGTTGGTATCAACGACGATGCGCACGACGCACCTCTGCCACCGCGGCCTGCAGATCCGCCTCGGTGAGACCTGCCTCCTTGGCGGCTTGGCGGCTCTCCTTGATCAATGTGGCAAACGCATCGGCATGTGGTGAGGCGATCGGCTTCATCAATACATTTTCCCCATCGCTCATGACCATCAATCGCGTTCCGGGATTCAGCCCAAGCCGAGTGCGAATCGCCCCGGGAATGACAACCTGGCCCTTGGATGACACGCTGGTGATACAGAGTTGCATGACGAGAAACTCCTTGGCTGGGCATTGGTAAGACTTTCTTACTTCACAATACTCCCGTCCGGGCAATTTGCAATGCAATGGCACTAAGATAAGCCAGCGGAACTACTCGAGTCGCCATAGTGCCGAGCTGGGGCTCGGCGTTCCCAGGAGCTTATCTTAGTGCCATTGTGCTCAGGGGATGACGTCGCGGCCGGTGCGGTGGCAGATGACCTGGGTGGGGAGCTGGCGGCTGAGGAGGTGGTAGCCGTCGAGCCCCTCGGTGTCCCCCGCGCCGGCGATCAGCACCAGCGAGCGGCAGGGGGCGAGGGTGACGGCAATTTCGGCCGGGCTGCCGTCAAGCCGTTGCCAGGCGATGCCGGCCGGAAGGGGAAAGCTGCCGGTCGCGTCCGTGTCGTTGATGAAGAGGTAGGCGGCCCCGGTGACGGCGGCGATGTCCGGATCCGCCCACGCGGCCTGTTCCGCCTGCCAGGTGGCGATGGCCTTGGCGGTGTTCCCCTCGGTGATCCAGTAAATGGCGTCCGACGGCCGCACCAAGGTGTTGCCGGCCATGGTTCCGTAGTCGTAGCCGGCGACATAGCGCAGGCCGCGCGCGAAGTCGCTCAGGTGGTTCCATTCGGCGGGGTTCTCCGGGCCGGGGGCGGCATAGGGCACGGCGCCGATGCCGAGGACGTTGCCGTCGATCACGTGCCCCTGGTCCGTCGGGAAGCCAGCGTCGCCGGAGCAGTGCAGGCCGGCCAAGCGGTTCGAGAGCAGGGTGTTGCCGGAGACCGTCGCAGTGAAGTTGTTGGTCAGGAAGAGGCCGTTGCCGCCGCAGCCGTAGACGGTGTTGCCGGTGATGACATGGTCGGTGAACCCGGAGAGAAATTCCGGCCAGATGCCGTGGCCCAGGGGATACCAGGGCTGCGAGGAATGGAAGTTGCCGATGGTCTCCAGGACGATGTTGTCGGTGATCACGTTGGCGTGGCTGTTGGTGTAGATGGCGGCGCCGTCGTTCAGCGTCTCCAGGCAGTGGCGGAAGAAGTTGCGGTCGACGACCTGTCCATCCGACCCGAGGATGATGCCGGCATAGCCGCAGCGCTCGACCCGGTTCCCGGTGAAGGTCACGGCGTTGCCGTTGGTGATGACGCAGGCCGAGGCATGCCAGGAGCCGCTGCCGCCGTGGCCGGGAACCACGCCGATGCGCTCGAACCGGCAGCCATGGATGTGGGTGCCGCCCGCGCCCGCCGGATTCTCGTTCCAAGTGATGCCGTTGTTGAGGAGATCGCGGAAGGTGCAGTCGACAATCTCGCTGCCGCCCGCGTTCCAGGTTGCCGCCAGGCCATTGACGCAGTGCTCGACGAGGCAGCCGTCGACGACGCTCGGGTTGCCGACGCGGATGGCCTGGACGTTGTAGTGCCGGAAGGCCACGCCCTCGACCCGGCCGCCGCCCAGGGCGACGCCCTCGTCGCGGGTGACGATCTCCACCAGCATGCTGGCCGGATCGCTGGCGGCGGGAGGATAAACATGGAGCTGGCCCGCCCCCGCGTCATGGCACCATTCGCCGGGGGCGTCGCATTCGGCCAGCAGGCTGTCGAGGTAGAAGCCGCTGCCGATGCCGACATTGTCCGGGGCGCCGAAGTCGCGGGCCGCCAGGGCCAGGTTGCCGGCCCCGTCGTCGCCGGTCACGCCGCGCGTCTCGAACCACCAGCTCCAACGCCGCCAGCGCACCTTCGCCCCTTGCCAGTGACCGGCCGCCCGCGCCCCGGTCAGCTCCGTACAGGCCAGG
>CAZBDL010000087.1:0-9988 GCA_964490525.1 uncultured Victivallales bacterium
GCAGAACCAGCGCCTGAACGGTACGGCGTACCGTCGCCCGTTAGGCCCGACGTTCTGCCCATCAAGTTCACTTGCGCTTGACATGCGGGGATATGAGGCATACATTGTCATTATGAAAGAGCTACGTTTCGAGTGGGACGAGGCCAAGGCCGGGGAGAATCTCGCTAAGCACGGCGTGTCTTTCGATGAAGCGTGTAGCGTCTTTCATGACGAGCGGGCGGTTGAGTTCTATGACGATGAGCACTCAGAATGGGAAGATCGGTTTCTGCCACTTGGGCTCAGCGGCAATCTCCGGTTGTTGCTGGTATGCCACTGTCATCGGGAAGGGGAATCGGTCATCCGCATCATCTCCGCCAGAAAAGCCACCAGGAACGAAGCCAAGCACTACCAGAGGTGAAGCGATGAAAGCCGAATATGACCTGTCCGCCATGAAATCGCGGCGCAATCCTTATGCGCGTCAACTCAAAAAGCAAGTCACTTTGCGCATTCGGCCGGACGTGATCGCCTACTTCAAGGCGATGTCCGAAGAGACGGGGGTGCCGTATCAGAGCCTGATCAATCTGTATCTGCAGGACTGCGCCAGGGCGCATCGCAAGCTGAACATGCAATGGGCATCATGACCAACGGCAGAACCAGCCGGTGCTGCGGACGCGCCGCAGGCCGGCAACGTTCTCCGGGATTGAAAACAACGGGCGTTTGCGGTACTCTATGAGCAGTTTGAAGGAAAGACGGAGACAGCAGCTATGTCGGAAGCACTGATACAGTCGAACCCGGCGGTCATGATGGGCAAGCCTGTCGTGGCCGGAACTCGCGTCACGGTGGAGTTGATACTTGAAAAGCTGGGTACGGGCGAGACCATCGACCAGATTCTTGAGGAGCACCCCCGGCTCACACGTCAAGGCGTTCTGGCAGCCGTACGCTTCGGGGGCGAGGCCCTGCGGGCGGATGTCGCGTACCCCGTCGCTGAGCCGGTCGCATGAACCTTCTCGCAGACGAAAGTGTCGATGCCCAGATCGTCGAACGGTTGCGAGCTGACGGCCATGACGTCCCGTACGTGGCGGAGATGAGTCCGAGCATCACGGACAACGAGGTTCTTGATCGGGCCAATGCAGACGAATCCCCGCTCGTGACCGGCGACAAGGACTTCGGCGAGCTCGTCTTTCGCCTTCACCGGGCCACCTACGGCGTCATTCTCATTCGTCTCCCTGGCCTGCCTTCGCCGCTCAAGGCAGCGATTGTGTCAGATGCGATACGCTTGCACCGAGACGACATGCTCCATGCTTTCACTGTGATCTCTCCCGGAATGGTCCGCATCCGACGTGACCTGTAGCAAAGACATCAGAGAACAACCGGATGGAACGTGACTCCGGAAAGGCCGCGCGGTGGCCTCACCGGAGCGGTTCATCCGGAACGTCCCGCCGGAGATTGCCGCCATGCGCCGGTCTTGCGCCGTACTCGTGAGCGGGCGGAGGCCCATGGCCATGGCCGTCTCCTGTGGCGCGGTGCTGGCGTCGGCGCTGCTGGCCTCCTGCCGCACTCCGCAGGTCTCGCCGGCGGCGGCCGAGGCGGCGTTTGGCGGGCTTGATGGCGCCCTCGTGGTGATCGATTGCTCCTCCGGGCGCACGACGAGGCGCCGTCCGGACCTCGCCGAGACCCGCTTTCCGCCTTGCTCGACGTTCAAGATCGTGAACGCGCTGATCGGCCTTGAGGAAGGCATCCTCCAGTCCCCGGACGAGCACCTCTACTCGTGGGACGGGGTCGAGAGGTCGGTTCCCGCCTGGAATCGCGACCTCACCCTGCGCGAGGCGTTTCAGGCCTCCTGCGTGCCGGCCTTCCAGGAGCTGGCGCGTCAGGTCGGTCCAACGCGGATGCAGGGATGGATTGACCGGTTGGACTACGGCAACCGTGACATGTCGGCGGGGGTTGATGTCTTCTGGCTGCCGTCAGGGGGGCGGCGCACGATCATGATCTCGCCGCAGGAGCAGGCGAGGATGATCCGGGGCATCGTCGCCGGGGAGATGCCGTTCTCGGGCCGGTCCCTGGCCGTGCTGAAGCGCCTCATGTTCATCAGGGAAACCGCGCGCGGCCGCCTGTACGGGAAGACCGGGTCGGGAACCGATGAGCGCGGGACGTTCGTGCTGGGCTGGTTTGTCGGCTATGTCGAGGCCGCCGGGGAGCGGACATATGCCTTCGCGTGCGTGGCGCAGGGCGAGGGAGTCATGAGCAAGGAAGCCCGCGCCATTGTCGAGTCTCTGCTGGAAGGCCAAGGGCTGTTGTAGCGGTGGCCGTCGGCCTGGTCACCGGTGCCGGGTCCGGCGGACAAGGGAAACAGCGATCAGGGCGACGAGGACGGCGGCGGCGGCGTGCTCCCACGGGGCGAGGGATTCGGGATGGCAGGTGGCGGCCGCGCGGATGCGGGCGGCATGGCCGGTGGCGTCGAGCAGGAGCCCGGCGAGCAGGGCGGTGCCGGCGACGGCCGCCAGGTAGAGGGCGGTGGCGTGGACGCCGAGGAGCTTGGCCAGGGCGGCCAGGCTGGCGGCGTTGGTGGCGGGGCCGGTCATCAGGAAGACCAGGGCGGCTCCGGGACTGGCGCCCTTGACGAGCAGGGCGGCGGCGACCGGCACCGAGCCGGTGGCGCAGATGTACATCGGGATGCCCAGGAGCATCATCGCGACCATGCCCAGGAAGCCTTGTCCGAGCCAGCGGTCGATCCAGGACGGCGGCACGGCCAGGGTGATCAGGGCCGCCACTGCGATGCCGGCCAGCAGGGGCAGGGCCAGGTCGTCCACCAGGGTCGCGAAGCCGTAGCGCAGGGCCCGGCGCCAGGCGGGGGAGGGGGGGGCGGATGACGCCTCCCCGTGGCAACAGGATGGGGCAACGGCACCGATGTCTTCCGGGCATGGCGGTTCGGTTGTCGTGCCGTGGCAAGCGCAGGTCTCGGTCTCGGCCGGGCCGGGATCCTCGCGGGCCATTTCCTTGCCCGGGGCGAAGGCCGCCACCAGGAGGCCGCCGACGATGCCGGAGAGCAGCGCGGCCAGCACCCGGAACACCGCAAAGGCCGGACTGAGCAGGCGGCCGGTGACGATCAGGCTGTCCACCCCGGTCTGCGGTGTGGCGATGAGGAAGGCCGCCAAGGCCCCCCGCCCGGCGCCGGCGCGGCGCAGCGACGCGCCCACTGGCAGGACGCTGCACGAACACAGGGGCAGGGGGATGCCGCACAGGGCGGACATCAGCACCGGGCGCAGGCCGCGTCCCCCGAGGTGGCGCGCGATCCAGGCCGGGGAGAGCCACACGGACAACGCGCCCGCCACGGCAAAGCCGAGCAGGAGGTAGGGTGCCATGGCGGCGGTCACCGCCCAGGCCGTGGCCAGGAACTCCATCATCAGGTTTGCCATGGCCTCACCGCTTGGCGCGCAGGCGATACAGTTGGGCGCCGATCTCGCGGGTGGCGGCGATGGTTTCCGCATAGGGATGGTCCGCCACATCCACCAGGCCGATCTGGTAGTTCTCGCCGTCGCCGCGTCCGGTCAAGGGCTGGTCGCGGTACTGGAACCAGTGGGCGCCGACGATGTTCCGGTGCCCCAGGGCGCTGCGCAGGTAGCGGCGCAGCTTGTCGGCTCGGTGCTCCTGGCTGCGGGCGGAGCGCAGGCCGGGATGGAACAGGCCGCGGTCGAGCGCGCCGAAATGGAATTCGCCAATGAGCACCGGCATGTCCACGCCTGGCGGCAGGGTGAAGCTGCCGATGCCGTCATCGTAGAGGTTGAAGCTGAGCACATCGCAATGGCGGGCCGCCGCCCGCACCGCGAGGTCGTTCCGCCGGGCGAACCGGCAGCCCAGGTAGAGGATTCCGGGCGCAACCTTGCGCAACTCCTCGCGGACTGTCCGGAAATAGGCCTCGGCAAGCTGTTCCGTGAATCCTGCAAGGTCGCTCCGGGCCTGGTCGCTGAGCGGCTCCGGGAGCCGTTGCGAATTCCGCACCCCTGTCCAGGAGCGGTGGCGCGTCCCCCAGGCGGCGTTCAGCGCTTCGACCTCATGGTATCGGGCCTGCAGGATGGCGACCAGTTCCGCCTTGGCAGCCTGGCTTCCCGGCGAGGCCAGCGTGGCCAGCGCCAACGCGGTCTCGTCGCCCCAGTCCAGCTCGTTGTCCACGAACACTCCCAGGCAATGCGGGTCATCGGCATGGGGGCCGACCGTCTGCTTCAGGGCGGCCCGCACTTGGCGCCGGAAGAGAGGGTCGAAGACGTCGGGAAAGCGCCCCCATCGCCCTTGGGATGCGGCGATCTCCGGGGCGGCATAATGCACAGCGACGCAGTAGGGGATGCCCGCCCCGCGGACAAGGGCGAGATCCGACCAGTTGCCGACCGTGTTGAGGCCCCAGCTCGGGAGGCGCTGGCGGATGTCCCGGGCGGCCGCCGTCGGCCATTGCCCCCCATGCTTGCGCAACAGGTTGGCGGCGGCAAAGCCATAGGTGCGGTAGGGCCCCTTGTCCCGGTACCAGCCGACCGGCGCCCAGGTGCTCTCCCCGTAGAACTCGGCAAACGGCGAGTCATTCTCGGGAAGCCAGCGGAAATAGCCCTCCCGCCCGCTGATCGGCGTGTGATCCCATTCCAGCCGGAGGCAGTTGACGCCCCACGACCAGAAGCGCTGCCCGAGGGGGTCGATCAGCCACCAGCGGCCGTCGTCGTCCCGTTCCGTCCGGAAATGCCCGGTGGCCTCGTGGCGCGGGCCCTCGGCCCAGCCGCCGAACGGGTTCCAGTCCGCGGGGCGGGGATGCTCGGCCAGATCCTCGCGCTCGGCCTCGGCCCCGCGGGAGAAGTCCTCCTCCCCGTGAATCTTGCCTGGCCAGTCGCGGTGGATGAACTGGCCGAACTCGTCGACGAACGGCAGGAAGCTGGCGGCATCGTAGACCGCCACCTCGCCGTCGGCCCAGACATCGCCGAGGTGAAGCTGCCAGGCGTCCTCGCCGCCGGGCGGGGCGATGGCGACCAGCAGACGCATGATCTTGTCCAGTTCCAGGTCGGGAAAGCCCACCGGGGCGCCATTCATCCCGACGAAGGGCAGGGGCCGGGTCAGGCGCAGCTCCTCGGCCGGTAGCGGCGCGACCAGCTGGCTGGCCGCGCCCACGGCGAGCTTGAGCTGACTCGGCAAGCCTTCCCGGCCGGTGCCGTCCGCCCAGCGCACCTCCACCGTCAGTGCGGTCTCGCCGGTGTTCTTGAGGAAGGCTCCGAGCCGGCGGCAGGAAAGCAGGTTCCAGCCGCTGCGCGGCGCCAGGACGACCACGGTGGCCGGGCCTTCCCCGCGCAGGGCGAGCGCGGAGCCGCCCAGGTCGTCGACCACCGTCATTTCCGCCGGGGCGGCATTGATCCGCCCCGCCCGGAGCTTGTTCCAGGCGATCAGGCGCTCCTCCGCCCCGCCCGGAGCGCAGACGCCGGCCAGGACCCAGGCGCACCCTGCGGCCAGCACCCCCCGCCGCCAGCGCCATGGGCTCATGCGCTTGTGTTTTTCCTTCATGGCGGTACCATATCCCCTCTCCGGGGAAATCCCATTCCCGGCCGGTGGTGAATGCGTCATGGCATAGCTTATGCTAACTGGGGTTCTGGAAGAAGCAGGAAGCAGCATGCCGCGAGGCCGAACCATGCGAGGTGTCGCCATGAAGGCAAGAACGCAACGGGGCAGGCACGGGTGCCGGGCGCGGTTCACCCTGGTCGAGATGCTGATCGTCCTGGTCATCATGCTGATCCTGGCCGCCATGCTGCTGCCGATGTTGGCCATGGCCAAGGCCAAGGCCAAGTTCACCCGCTGGTACGCCTTCAACCGCAATGCCAGCAACGACCCCTACTGCATGGTCAACTTCAACTTCCAGGAGGGGCAGGGTGACGTCCTCGGCAACACCGCCCTCGGGGCGGACATCGAACGCTTCGTCGCCAAGGACTACCAGGGCTACCTGCGGCGCTATGGCGGCGGCGCGCACCAGTTCCAGTGGATCAGTTCCGGTGGGCGCTGGGGCCGCTACAAGCATGCCCTCCAGTTCAACGGCACCAACACCTACGTCAACATCCCCGGCAGCGAAGGGGTGAACTTCACCCCCGACGACGACTTCACGGTCATGACCTGGGTCAAGTTCGACAAGATTGGCCTGGGCGACTGCCCCTTCTCCAAGTCCCTCTGGGGCACCGCCCAGGACGCCGCCGCCCAGTTCGACCTCTACAGCAATCCCTTCAGCGGGTCGTTCGGGCAGGGCACCTTCGACGTCGACGTCTTCACCACCTGCGCCAGCTGGACCGACACCGACGTCGACTTCGAGAAGAAGGGTTGGGTCCACCTCGCCCTGCGCTACGAGTCGGACGAGCCCAACCCGGTGAGCGGCGACGTCAAGGGCCGGGTCATGACCTTCATCAACGGCCAGCCCCTCGGCACCTACATCGAGACCACCGAGGAGAACCCGAACACGGGGACCGCCACCGGCTGGAAGCCCTGCAGCGACCTGAACGTCCCCCTGGTCCTCGGCGCGGCCGGCTGCTACCGCAAGTACTGGAGTCCCGCAACCTATGACAAGGACCAGGCCGGCGTCCTCGAGAACGAGTGGATGCTGCGCTTCTTCTTCAAGGGGCTCATGGACGAGTTCCTGGTCTTCAAGCGGGCCTTGTCCGATGGCGAGATCCGGGGCCATTACGAGATGGGCCGCGAATAGCCTCGCGGCGAAGCAAGGAGGAGGCTGGGCATGGGCATGGCTCCGGGACTGTGGCTACGGGCGCTCTGGCAGGACCGGAAGCGCCGCAACCTGGCGATCCTGGCGGTGTTGGTGGCGTTGCTCGCCGTCGTCGTCGCGGTGCGCCTGCTCTCCGGAAGCGCCGTGCCGGACGGGGCCATGCGCCGGGTCGTCTGCCTTGAGTGCGGGGCCCAGATGGACATGCCGGTCGGCGACATTGACGACCCCAAGTACATCTGCCCGGATTGCCGCCAAGGCAAGCTCGCCTATCTGTGGAAATGCGAGGAGTGCCAGTTCGAATATCCCATGAAGCCCCGTCCCCCGCCCGCCCGCATCCCCGCCAAGACCATGGGCAAGTTCCGTGCCGCCATGGACATGCAGCGCTGCCCGAACTGCGGCTCGCCGAGCACCGCGCCGGTCGCGGCGGTGGACTGACCTTCGCAGGCCTGCGGATTTTCCACCCCGGTCTTCTCATTCCTGAGGATTGACTTCTGGGCCGCGCGTGGCATGGTTGGTGGGTGAGCCGACCGACGCCTCGTGGCCGGTCAATCCCCAGCGAAGAGGACGCTTGCCCCATGCAACGAAACGGCTACCTGAACGTCATTTTGACCCTGTTGCTGGCGGTGGTCGCCGGGGTCGGGCTGTTGCTGGTCCGCTCGGTCGACCTCTTGCGCCTGCGCACCGAACGCATCTCCGAGCAGATGGGCGGGCTCCATCAGCGCCTCGACCAGGTCGAGCGGCGCATCGCCAGCCTGGGCACGGTGTCCGTGGGCCATGGCACCGCCGCATCCGGCCAGGCCAGCGTCACCCCCGGGCGCATCGCCAACGTCGAGTACTTCGACCCCGAGGCGGAACCGGGCGACCGCATCATCACCGCCATCCAGTCCGAAACCCCGAATATGAATTCCCTCGTCAACAACGAGGCCTTCGTCGGCGACATCTGGGGCCTGTGCTACGATTCCCTCGCCGAGCGCAACTACGGCAATCCAGACACCTTCGAGCCGAAGCTCGCCGAGGCCTGGGAGCTCAGCGACGACAAGCTCGTCTACACCGTCACCCTTCGCCAAGGCGTCCTCTGGCACGACTTCACCGACCCGGTCTCCGGCAAGGCCTGGCAGGATGTCGAGGTCACCGCCGAGGACGTCAAGTTCTACCTCGACGCCATCCAGAACCCCGACACCGACTGCGCCCCCATGCGCGTCTACCTCAAGGATCTCGATCGCATCGAGGTGCTTGACCGCCACCGATTCCGCGTCCATTGGCGCCAGCCCTACTTCCTCTCCGAGTCCATCACCCTCGGCCTCCAGCCCCTGCCGCGCCACCTTTACCACGCGTATGACGGCCCCTTCGACGGCAAGCGCTTCAACGACGACCACGAGCGCAACCGCATCGTCGTCGGCTGCGGCCCCTACCGCTTCGACCGCTGGGACAAGGGCCAGCGCGTCATCCTCGCCCCTTGGGACAAGTACTACGGCCGCGCCCTCGGCGTCGCCCCGCCCGTCTCCCATCGCGTCTTCGACGTCGTCAAGCTCAAGAACACCCAGCTCCAGTCGCTGCGCTCCGACCGGCCCGACGCCATCGACATGATGGGCCTGACCCCCGAGCAGTGGGTCAACAACACCGACGGCCCGGAGTTCGGCGAGTCCGGCCACCTGCGCAAGCTCCGCTACACCTCGCGCTCCTACTCCTATGTCGGCTACAACCTCAACCACCCCCTCTTTCAGGATCGCCGGGTGCGCACCGCCCTGACCCACCTCATCGACCGCGAACGCATCCTCAAGGAGGTCTACTACGGCCTCGGCCAGGTGATCAGCGGCCCCTTCTTCGTCAAGAGCCCCTACAACGACCCGGACCTTCTCCCCTTGCCCTTCGACATTGCCCGGGGCAAGGCCCTGCTCGCCGAGGCGGGCTGGAGCGACAGCGACGGCGACGGCGTCCTCGACCGCGACGGGCGAAAATTCGAGTTCACCATCCTGCAGGTCGCCGACCATCCCATCCAGCAGCGCATGCTGCCGATCATCAAGGAGGACATGGCCCGCGCCGGCGTCGTCATGTCGATCCAGACCCTGGAATGGTCGGTCTACGTCAAGAAGCTCGAGGAGAAGGACTTCGAGGTCTGCACCCTGGGCTGGCGGATGGGCTATGAGAGCGATCCCTACCAGATCTGGCACTCGAGCCAGGCCGACCTGCCGGCCTCCAGCAACCACATCGCCTTCCGCCATGCCGAGGCGGACCGGCTGATCGAGCGGATCCGCGTCACCTTCGACCTCGACGAGCGCATCCGCCTCTGCCGCGCCTTCCACCGCATCCTCCACGAGGAGCAGCCCTACACCTTCCTGTTCTCGCCCGACGCCCTGCTCGCCATGCACCGCCGCTACCGGAATGTCCGCGACTTCCCCGACGGCCCCCCCGCCGTCCTCCTCTGGACCCCGCGGGAAGCGCAAAAGGCCCTGCCCTGACTTGCAAAGCCGACGACCGCGGCTATACTACCTGCCGCCTTCCGTGGGGCATTAGCTCAGCTGGCTAGAGCACTTGCATGGCATGCAAGGGGTCATCGGTTCGAATCCGATATGCTCCACCACTTATTTCCCGTTCATCACAAGCAAGTTGCGCATGGCCCTGCCCATGTCGGCTTGCTTCTTTTTTTGCCTTGACACGGCATTTGTGATGAATAATCCAGGGTGGTCGCCTGGCCGCGCAAATCCCCCGGAAACGATCGCTTCATGCTTTTCCGTCCCGATGGTTCCGGTGGATCTCGCCGCTGATCTTGACCAGGAGGGTGCGGAGGGCGCGCGGGGCGAGGAGGGTGGCGGCGCCAGCCTGGGACAGGACCCAGGCGATGACGTCATGCTCGATCGCCGAGGGGATGGCCAGGGTGAAGGTGCCATCGGGGTGGCGTTCGATTTTCTGTCCACTGTGCAGGCTCTTTTCGCTCACATAGGGCAGCAGCGTCGCTTGGCAGCGGATGCGGATGTTGCTGGCCCGCGTGTAGTCGAACAGCATGCCCTCGCGGACCTGGCGCAGAAGTTCGGGGTCGGGGTCGAAGTGGTTGTCCAGCAGCTCCGCGCGCTGGATGCGGTGGACGGCAAACGTCCGCAGCTCGTCGCGCAGCAGGCAATGCGCCTTGATGAACCAGGCGGAATCCTGGAAGACCAGGGCGTGGGGCTCGATGGTCCGGTCGGTGATGGCGCCGGCGACGCTGCGGTAGCCGATCCGGATCGCCTGGCGCAACTGCCAGCCGTCGAACACCACCTTGAAGACCTCCGCCTGGATCGGCAC
>CAZBDL010000088.1:0-2091 GCA_964490525.1 uncultured Victivallales bacterium
GGGTCGTGCCGACGATGGCAAACGCCCAATAGACCTTCTGGTCGCCGGTGACGAATTCGACCGCCTGTTGGATGAAGCCCATGCCCAAACCCCTTCTGCCCTGAAGGCCAAGCCCGTGCGGCATGCCCCATGCAATTCTACGGCCTCCGACGAAAAATGCAAGGGGGGGCGAGGGAGAACGGACGAAACGGACCAAGCGGACACAACGGACCAGCAGGGAGCGTCCTTGGTATCTGTATGGCGCTTTCGCCGAAAGCGCCGCGAGGTGGCGGCAGGCGGGATGTGGACATCGTCGCAGGCCGTGCTGGTTTCGGCGAAACCGGCATACCGGGCACCTGGGCTAAAATCCTGACCCGCTTGCGGGGACGCCGCCTCCCGGGAACGCCAGGCTTCGTTCAAGAACTACGCCCGACACGGCCAATCTCCGCATTGGCGTGTGGTGTTCCGCAAAAGCGCCGCAGGCAGTTCGCCCCACGGGGAAATCCAAAATCCCCAACCCCATCTGCCATCTCCCATCCGATATCCGGTATCCGCCATCCCCCCTCCGCCATCCCCCATCCCCTCAGCCTTCTTCGCGAAGGTCATGGACCGGGACATCGGCGGGAAGGGCGGCAAAATGCCGGTCGCAATGCAGCAGCGTCAGGCCATGCTGGACGGCACAGGCGGCAATGCAGGCGTCGACCAACGGCAGGCGCGCCGTCGCCCGCCAGCGCAGGTCAAGGGCGAGGGCCACGACCGCCTCGTCGACCGGGCACAGGCGCCGCAACTGCGTCCGGTAGGCACCCCACACCTGACGCGCATGATTCTCCTCCACCCCCTGCGTCCGCAGAAATATCGTCAGCTCGAAGCAGGTCAACGCACAGGCGGCGGCCCCCTTGCGCAGGCAGTCGGCGACGAGTTCGTGCCCTGCCCCGCGCAGGGCATGGATCGCCAAGGCCGACGTGTCCAGGAGATACTTGGAGGTCATTTCCCCATCTCCCGCAGGCCATATTCGGGGTCGTCTTCGGCGCGCATCTTGGCCAGCTTGGCCAACGCCTTTCCAGGATCGATGTGATAGGCCCCGACCATCTCCTGGACGGACTGGAGCACGGCCCTGGGCGAGGGCCGGACGCGGATCCGTAGGCAATCCCCCTCCCGGCCGCGGCTCCATTCAAGACAGGTTCCTGGCGTGATCTTGAACTCCCGCGCCAGCGCCGCCGGAATGGTGACCTGATTCTTGCCGGTGACCTTGGTGACCATGGGGCTTCTCCTTGAACTTATGTTTCAAGGATAAATGTATTCCTTGAAAAGGCAATATCAAGGAGCAGGGTTCGGGCGCTTGAATTCACCTTCTGCCGGACTATTGGTTGGCTGCCGCGTGCCGATGACGACCTGGAAAAGGCGCAATCCGAATGTTTGGCCTCTCCCCGATTCACCACCGCGAACCGGTGTTCCGTCCGCCAGCGGAGGCGGACAGCCTAATCTTGCAGGTGGCCTATGGCTGTCCGCACAACCGCTGCCGGTTCTGCGGCATGTACAAGGGGGTGCGGTACGCGGTGCGGGACCGCGACGAGGTCCTGGCCGAGATTGTCCGGGCCGGACGGGCCTGGCCGGAGACGCCGCGGGTGTTCCTGGCGGACGGCGACGTCATGGCCCTGTCGTTCGCGCGGCTGCGGGAGATCCTGGCGGCGTTGAATGCGGCCTTTCCGCGGCTGGCCCGGGTCAACCTCTATGCCAACGGCAGCTCGATCTTGGCAAAGGCCCCGGCGGAGCTGCGCGAACTTCGCACGTTGAAGCTGAACACGCTGTACCTCGGCCTGGAGAGCGGTGACGAGGCCCTGCTGCAGGCGGTGGACAAGGGCGAGACGGCGGCCGGGATGACCGAGGCGGTCCGCCGCGCCAAGGACATCGGCCTGCGCGTCTCGGTGATGGTACTGCTGGGGCTGGGCGGACGGGAAGGGTCGGCGCGCCATGCCGCCGCCACCGCCGCCGTGCTCAACGCCATGCAGCCGAACCTGCTCGCCGCGCTGCGCTACATCGAGGTTCCGGGCAGCCATCCCTGGCCGGGGTACGCCCCGGTCAGCGAGCGCGGCGCCGTCTGCGAACTTCGCA
>CAZBDL010000088.1:2191-9974 GCA_964490525.1 uncultured Victivallales bacterium
CCCTGGCCGGGGTACGCCCCGGTCAGCGAGCGCGGCGCCGTCTGCGAACTTCGCAGCCTGCTCCTGGGGCTCACGCTGGAGCGCACCGTCTTCGCTGCAAATCACGCCTCCAACCCGTTGCCCATCAAAGGCATGCTATCGCGCGACCACGCCCGCCTGATGGCGGAGATCGAGGCCATGCTGGCCTCCGGCCGTCTCGATCCCGACGGCCCCGGCCCCCTGCCCTGGAGCCTGTGAAGCCGGGATTTCTTCGACCCCTCCGGGGTATTCAGGGATAGGGATCCTCTGTGCTTCCTTGCCAACCCCCGGCCTGGAGTTTGCCATAACTCGGTGTTTCACATGGGTGATTTGACCACGACATATTCCGCGCAGCCCTGGCTGGAGTGGTCTTTGGACTGCGGCGGCCCTGCGCCGCTTTGGCTTTCGGACGGTTTCCAAACATGTCGCTGTACGCGATTGGGCTGGCGAATTGGTTCTGCTAAAAACCAAAGCGGCGCAGGGCCGCCGCACTCCAAGGATCGCGCCACCGAGGCAATGCAATTCACGGCGCGATCAAATGCACTGACTTCTGCAAAAATCCAAAGCGGCGCCGGGGCACGACGTGGCGGCGTTCCTGTCGTGCGTCCCGCATTCGGGGGCCCGCGACGTTTCATTCGCGACCGTGCGGCTCCGTGTCCCCGTAGACCTCGTCGTCGAGGTCGGCGAAGAAGCGGGCCATGCGGTCGGCGCGGGCCTCGGCCAGGGCGCGTCCGGCGGGGGTGAGCATCCGCCCGGGAACTTGGCGCAGCTTCACGAGGTATTCGCGGTAGGCGGAGTCCTCGCGTCCGTACGAGACCCCGGCGATGGCCTCCGCGGCGCGGTTGTGGACGCGCGCGCCAATGCGTCCGGCGAAGTGAAAGGCGCGCCCGATACCGATGGCCCCGATCGAATCAAGCTTGTCGGCATCGAAGACGATCCGCGCCTCCAGGGTCGCAGGCGTCACGCCGCCCCGGAAGCGGTGGGAGCGGACGCATTCGGCGACATGGGCGATGAAGGGTTCGTCGGCGAAACCACAGTCCCGCAGGATGCCCGGCGTCAGATCGGCGCCCAGGGCGGCATGGCAGAGCTTCCCCTGGCAGGCCATCTCCTCCGGACGACCGATGTCATGAAGCAGGGCCGCCGCCGTCACCACCGCCAGGTCGGCCTCTGGCTCCGCGGCTGCAATCAGCCGGGCATGGTGGAGGACGCGGAAGGTGTGGTCGATGTCATGGCAGGCGGGGGCGTCCG
The DNA here is from genome assembly GCA_964490525.1 of uncultured Victivallales bacterium. GTDB lineage: Bacteria > Verrucomicrobiota > Lentisphaeria > Victivallales > CAZBDL01 > CAZBDL01. Next base: position 3,458 of record CAZBDL010000088.1, read on the forward strand.
CCAGGTGCTGGCGGACCGCCTCGGCCAGTCGTTCCAGGCGGGCGTCGGCGTGGTCATGTGACGGCAGGATGGTCATTGGCCGGGGCTCAGATTTGGCGTCCGCTAGCGGTGGAGGTCGTCGGTGCGCATCAGGGCAGCGGCGTCCTGGCGGCGGATGAGGTTGCGCTCGTAGAGGTCCTTGAGGGCGCGGTCCATGGTGACCATGCCGTTCTTGGCGCCGGTCTCCATGGCGGAAAGGGCAAGGTGGGTCTTGTTCTCGCGGATCAGGGCGCGGATGGCGTCGGTGCCGACCATGACCTCGAAGGCGGCGACCCGGCCCTTGCCGTCGCGCCGGGGGATGAGGCGCTGGGCGACGACCCCGAGGATCGATCCGGCAAACTGGAGGCGGACCTGGTTCTGCTGGTGCGCGGGAAAAGAGTCGATGACGCGGTCGATGGTCTGGTGGGCGTTGTTGGTGTGCAGGGTGGCCAGGACGAGGTGGCCAGTCTCGGCGGCGGTGAGGGCGGCGCCGATGGTCTCTGGGTCGCGCATCTCGCCGACGAGGATGACGTCGGGATCCTGACGCAGGACATATTTCAGGGCGGTGGCGAAGCTGCGGGTGTCGGCGAGGACCTCGCGCTGCTCGACGACGGCGCGGTGGTTGTCGTGGACGTACTCGATGGGATCCTCGACGGTGATGATGTGGCAGGCGCGCTCGCGGTTGATGTGGTCGACCAGGCAGGCCAGGGTGGTGCTCTTGCCGTGTCCGGTCGGGCCGGTGACGAGCAGCAGCCCCTGCTTCTTGCCGATCAGGTCGAGCAGCACCTTGGGCAGGCCCAACTCCTCGGCCCCGGGAATCCGCCGGGGAATCACGCGGACGGCGATGGCGACATTTCCTCGCTGATAGAAGCCGTTGACGCGAAAGCGATAAGGGATTGGGTCGTCTGTCTTGCCGGTGGCGTCGCGGCGCAGGCCCACGGTCAAAGCGAGGTCGATCTCGCGGTCCTCCTCGAAGCGGGCGCGCTGATGGGCGTTGAGGACGCTGAAGAGCAGGCGCTTGGAATCGGCGGCAGTGAGCGTCTCAGTGGCCAGCGGGCTCAGCTCGCCATCGACGCGCAGTGCGGCCTTGGCTCCGACCGTCAGGAGCAGGTCGCTGGCGCCGTTGGCGACGGCGGTGTGCAGCAGGCGCCGCATGTTGAGCAGGGTCTCCTCCTGGCCCCGCCCAGAGTCGTCCCGGAACGACTCGACCCCGCTCTCCATGCCCTGCACCAGAAGCAGGAACTCCTCGCGGTTGGTGGCGACGCGGGCCCCGTCGTCGACCCGGATGACGCCGCCCTTGCACAGGTCGGCGAGGGCGCGGGAGAAGGTCTGCATGCCCTCCTCGGCACCGCGCCGGATGATGTCCTCGAGATCGGTGAACTGGCGTCGACCGATCGTCTGGCGGGCATGCGGCGTGGCGCGGAGGACCTCGACGGCGGGGACGATGCCCTGGCCGTCGGCGCGCGGCACAAGGCGCTGGGCAACAATGCCGACCAGGGCCATGGCGAGGTCGGCGGCGGCCTGCTCGCGGAGGTGGTCGGGGAAGTGGTTGACGATGCGCTCGACGCACTGGACGGTATCGGCGCTGTGCAGGGTGCTGACAACGAGATGCCCGGTGAGGGCGGCATTGATCGCGGTCTGCATGGTCTCGAGGTCGCGCATCTCGCCGATGAAGATGGCGTCGGGGGTTTCGCGGACGACGTTGCGCAGGGCGTCGGCAAAGCTGGCGGTGTCGGCCCCGACCTCACGCTGGGTGACCAGGCTGCGGCGGTCGCGGTGAATGAACTCGATAGGATCCTCGATGGTGACGATGTGCCGCGCGAAGTTCGCGTTGAGGTGGTGGAGGACGGCGGCCATGGTGGTGGACTTGCCGCTGCCGGCGGGGCCGACGACGAGGAGCAGACCGCGCGGGGCCTCGGCCATGGCACGCAGGGCCTCAGGCAGGCCAAGATGGGCAAAGTCAAGCTCGCCAGAGGGGACCAGGCGGGCGGCCAGGCCGGGACGCCCCTGCTGCAGGAAGAAGTTGATGCGGAAGCGCAGGCCGGCATCCAGCGTCAACCCCGCATCGAAGCTGCCGAGGCGCTGGAATTCGCGCTCTGGCTCGGGCAGGAGGACGGATTGGCGGAACTGCTGCACCTCGTCGTTGGTCACCGGCGGCTCGGACAGCGCCCGCAGCGCTGTGCTGGCCCGCAGATAGGGCGGCTTGCCCGCCGTCACCAGCAGGTCCGAGGCGCCCTCGTCGAGCATGCGCCGCAACAGGTCGTGGATTCTCATCGCCAGGGCTCCCTCGCTACGGATTCTCCTCGATCCCCGCCAGGCGCCGGGACAGCTCGCGCCGCGGCACCGCCTTCAGGTCACCCCGGACCAGCTCATCCCGCAGGATGGCCAAGGCCAGGTCGCGGCGCCCGAGGTCAAGATACGCGTCGGCCAGGCGCAATGCCAGCGCCCAATCCCCGGGAGCACGCTCCCGGCGCTCGAAATAGACGGCCAGCAGGCCCGTCGCTGAACGCAGGTCCTGCATCTTATCCATGAGCAGCTCGGCCAGCAGTGCGACCAGCGTCGGATCGCCCGGGCAGGCCTCCAGACGCGTCTCCAGTTCGGCCCGCGCCGCCCCATAATCGTGCGCGGCAATCAACGCCTGGATCGCCGAGTATTCCGGCGCCAGCGTGCCCTTCAAGCGGGGCCAGTAGACCGCCGAGCCGAGCGATTGGCCAATCCAGTCGGCCACGACCGGCCCGACCAGCACGGCTCCGGCACCCAGGGGAACCAGGGCCCCGATGAAGATGAAGACGCCGGAAATCCCCCCCTTTACCATACCCAAGGCCACCAGGAAGGATCCGGCCAGCAACAGCGGCACGCCCAGCGCCAGGGCCAAGGCGTTGGCCCATGGTGAATTACCCAATGGCCGACGGATGGACATCGCTTGTCCTTCTGTGATGGTGCGTCGCCGTTGCGCCTTGGCCGTGAACTGGCCACCTGCGGCAAGATACGGGAATCCAACGGGGTTTTCCAGTGACCCGGCGCGGCGACGGCGAGTGTTCCCGCATTCCCAGCCGCCACTTGCGTCCGGCGGAAAAGGGAGGATATTCCGCGCTGGCATGATTTCCATGCCAAGCGATACGAAAGGAATGGCGATGCAGGAACAGGCAAGGGGACAGGGAGTCGCGGCGGAGATACTGGCGTTTCTGGGAAGTTTCTTCCGGGGGGTGCGGTGGTGGCTGCTGCTGCTACCCTTGGCGGCGATCCTCTCGGGTTATCTGGCCCGGCGCTTCCCGGACAACGAATGGGCAGTCTGGTGGCTGGTCAAGGGAACACAGGAGACGATCGCGCTGGTGCTGCTGGGCACGGCGCTGACCATCTTCGCCCGGCGCTACTTCCATCTGGAACAGGGCAAGCCAAGGCTGACCCTGATCCTGATGGCGCTGACGACGGCGCTGCTCTGCCGGGAAATCCACTTTGTCGGCACCCACCGGGGCATCTGGGTGGCGCTGGTCCTGATCGTGCTCTGGGTCATCCTCTGGTTCCGGGACATCAAGGATGCGCTCATCCAAGGCGGCGAAAAGTCGTTTCTGACCACCGCCTTCTGCTGCTACCTGCTCTCGCAGCTCGTCGAGCGGCGGGTGTTCAAGCCGCATCGCCTGCCGATCCTGCCCGACGAGAAGGGCATGCACGTGATCCTTGAGGAGATCCTCGAGAACGTCGGCCATGCCATGATCCTGGGCGCCGCCATCTGGGGCATCCGCCGGGAGGGGAAGGGAACCAGTGATCGGTGTGTCGATGACCAGTGACCAGTGATCGGTAATCGGTGATCGGGGATCGGGGCAGAGGACGGGGAGCGGGGATGGCGTCATCGCACCACCGCAACCGAAGTCCCGTGACCCGCAACCCGCGACCTGAGGACATAATTCCCCTTCCGCGTTCCGCACCACGCCTCGGGCGTGGCAAGCTCCGCAGTTTCCCATGACCAACATAAGGAGCCTTCCCATGGCCGGCTTTCAGTCTGCGATGTATCCGCCCGAGGAATGGAACCGCCTGAACCGCGAGGCGATCGCCCTGATGCGCCAGGTCGGGGCGGTGATTGCGCCGGACTTCCACTCCACCGGCCTGCCCCAGATCTCGTTTCATGACCCGCTCCAGGCGAAGGATGCGGAATTCGACTTCACCCCCTTCCATGGCCGCATCGTGATCGGGCCGGAGTCCGGGTTCAATTCGGCGAACATCTCGCCGTTCCCGCATGGGCCGGTGCGCCTGACCATCACCCGCTGGGGCAAGGCGCCGGACCAGTGCGGCAAGATCGTCGTCGGACGCCGCTCCCAGCTCAACGGCACGAGCATCGTCTCGTATGTCGGGGTGACCATCGGCGACGGGGTGCTGTTCGGGCCGGACGTGATCATCATGGACTGCGACGGGCACCCGGCGGACCGGCGTCTGCCGGACACCATCGAGAACAAGCGCATGGCCCCGGTGACCATCGGCGACCACGCCTGGATCGGCTACGGGGCGATCATCATGAAGGGCGTCACGGTCGGCCACCATGCTGTCGTCGCCGCCAACAGCGTGGTCACCAAGGACGTCCCGCCGCATGCCGTCGCCGCCGGCAACCCCGCCCGCATCATCAAGCAGTTCGCCTGATCCCCTGCAAGGCCAGCTCGACAAACGGGCAGATGTCCTCGATGCGGTCAGGCAGGGGAAGATCAGGGGGAGCCCCATGAACCAGCAGGGGCACCGGATTGAGGCTGTGCCCGCGGGTCGACAGATCCTCGCAGTTGCCATGGTCGCTGGTCAGCACGAGGATGCCACGCCCGGCCATCGCCTCGGCCAGTTCGCAGACGAATTCCGCGAGTTCCGCCAGCACCGGTGCCAGGATCGCCTCGTCGCGGCGGTGCCCGGCGCGGTCAGTCAGGAAATACTCGAACAGGGTCAAGTCGTGCCCCAGGGCCAGCCGCGTCAGGCGTTGCGCCGCCTCGCGGGGCGTACAGGGCAGAATGCCGTCGGTCCCCGTCAGGGTCCGGTGGGTCAGGTCATGGTAGATGGCATTGCCGCCCAGCAATTCACAGAGCCCGCGGACGGCCCCGAGGGCGGTCTGGACCATCACCGTGGTCACGGAACGCAGGCGCAGGCTGGTCAACTCCTCAAGCGAAAATCGCACATAGGCGTTGGCGAAGGCCACCTCGCGGCCTGCTTGGCGCAGACGGGAAAAGAGATTGCCCTGGCGGATGATGCGGCGCAGGGATGGGCCCGGGAATCCCTGTTGATGCATCCCCATTTCCCGCGCCGCATTGACCCCTGTGAAAAGGGCCGTCTGCCCGGTCGCGCTTTGCGGGATCCCGGCCACTCCCATGGTGGCGTCCACCGGCACCGCCTGGCCCAGCAAGCCCAGGAATTCCGCCGGACAATGCCGCGCATAGACCGAGGTGGCGAGCCCCTCCGGAGGCAGGCCAAAGCCGTCGATCATCAACATCAGCACCGGACGTCGCAGATCTCTCCTCATGCCCGGGAATATTCCCCGTTGACCGCTCAAAATCAAGGTTGACGGGCGACTGACGGGCTATTGATGTGCAGCCGACGACGGAGGCAGGACGCGCCAGGGGGTCACAGTGGGATAAAGGCCAGGCCGACGCCATTGTCGATGACCAGGTTGTGGTCTACGGACTGATCGTCGAAACCATCGGGCCAAGCCGCTGGGAACAAGACCTGGAATTGGCTAGCGCCGTTGCCGACATTCATGCAACTGGGCTTGCCCTTGGCATCGGCGAAGACAAAGTTCTTCACGACTTTGAGCTTGACGGTCTTGGTCTCGAGGGTGCCCTTGGCATTGAGGATGCGATATTCGACCCAGGCCTTGGGGGGCTTGACCCCAAACCACCGGCCATCGATGGTGACCACGTTGTCGGGACCCACGGGGCTGATGCCGATGATCTCCGGGGGCCGCAAGGCAAGCTGGGCGACATCCGGGACAAGGGTCTTGTCGGACAGAGTCACGTCAAGGACGAAGTTCATCCCCTGATTGAGCTGGGCGCGGTTCAGGAAGACATCGCAGAACATGCCGATCTTATAGCGTTCCTTCAAGACCTTGGCATCGTAGAGCCGGACTTTCTTCTTCAGGTCGAGGAAGGCGATCGAGCCATCGCCGTTGAGGGTGGCCTTGAAGGCCGTCTTGGCCAGCTTCTTGCCCTTGATCGGATCGAAATAGTGGCCGACGACCTTGGGGGCGGCGGCAAAGGTCCCGCCGGTGGCGGGAACCATGGCGGCCGTCAGCCTGGCCTGGCTGCCGGCCGTGCCCTCGAGATGCGGATCGAGGTGGAATCCGGACGGTATAGGGTCGTTGGCCACATCGTTGTAGGCGTAGTCGTGGAGGGTGAAGGAGCGGGCATCCTTGGCGACGCTGACCCGGATCCAGCCATGATGCATGCCGCCGGGCCCAATGTATCGCACGGCCAGGGACTTGCAGTTCCGGCCGAGGAAGTTGCCGACCTTCCAGGCCTGATTGGCCTGGCTG
>CAZBDL010000089.1:0-6373 GCA_964490525.1 uncultured Victivallales bacterium
CATGGCGATCTCGGCGGGCAGGGCCATGGTGGCGAGCAGGAAGATCAGGATCTTGTGCGTCGACTTGAGGCGGAAGCGGGAGAGGGCATAGGCGGCGAGCGGGTTGACGGTCAGCCCGGTGGCGAGGCAGAGGATGAGGATGACGAAGGTGTTGGCGACGGCGTTGCCCTCGACGGCGAGGATGGTGAAGACCTTGCGGTAGTTGCCGACGGTCAGCTCGCGCCGGATGCCGCCGACATGCCCGCTGACCGTGAGGTAGTCGGCCTCGACCCGGGGCAGGCGCACCGACGCGAAGTCCGCGTGGCCGGTGCCCCAGGCGGCGTTGAGGGCGGCGACGGAAGCGTACTTCGCCGCCAGGAAGGCCTGGAAATCGGCGTCGGGGGAACGGAGGATGCGGCCATTCCAGGGGACGCGGTCATGGACGAATTCGCACCACCAGCGGGCGGCGGCATCGTTGCGCGGCATCTCCGCGGCCAGGGCCATGGCCTCGGAACTGTCGATGTCCATGCCGGTGAACCGGTTCCAGTCCTCCGGCGTCGCCACCCCCTTGCTGTCGGCAAGCCATTGCCGCCAGTCGGCCTGGCAGGCGACGGCGGTCTCCGGGACGAGACGCTGCCAGAGGAGCGGATAGGCGTTGACGACAAAGTCCTCCCAGTCCTGGCGCAGGCGGGTTCCCGGGGGCGGTGGCGACGCGGTGAAGGCCGGGCCGTCGGCGAAGCTACGGTAGGCGGTGCCATGGGCGGCGTTGAGGCCGGCAAGGTTGTCCCGGTAGGTGCGCTTCAGGAACATGCCCCAGAGGTCGTGGGCGCTGTAGACGAACGTCTCCGCGGGCTGGAGGCCATGGCACAGCCAGTCCTGCCACTTGTCGATGGAGCCGTCGAATTCGGGGAACCAGTCGCGCCGGTGCCACTGCGGCTTGACCGACTCGATGTAGCGGTAGGCCTTGGGGCTGACCCCCTCCTTCCCGGCCAGGTAGAACTGGATCCACTGGTTGGTGAAGCTGCGCCCGGGGCGGTAGGTGAAGATGGCCTGGAGGAACCAGGGGTCGGCCTGGGCGGCGAAGGCATGATAGTCGGCGACACGCTGCACCAGGGCTTCGCGCGGCACAGCCTCCAGGCGACCATAGGCCTCGCGCCAGAAGTCCGTACGGAACTCGGGGTTCGCCGCCCGGTCGTCGGCCTGGCCAAGGTATTCCCACTTGAAGCTTTGCCGCCCATCCGGCCCGACCGGCCCGAAGGCGTCGTACACCCAGGGCAGGAAGGTGCGCTCAAGGGCGTACTGGCCAGCCAGATACTTGCGCGCCATCTGGTCGCGGTTCCACCAATAGGCCGGAAGCGGGGAGAGCGAGTCGCGGTCGATCTCGTCGACCGTCGTCCGCCGCAGCATGAGCAGGAACGGGTACAGGGTCGTCACCGCCCCGATGAGCAGGAACAGGTAGACGGCCCCCAGGCCCAGGCGGCCCTTGGCGGTCTTGCGCTCGAGTGTGGAGATGATCGGCATGAAGGAAATGGGGGGTGGGGAGTGCGGAGCGGGAAGTGATCGGTAATCAGTAATCAGTAATCGGTGAGCAGTGAACGGTGATCAGTGAGCGGTGATCAGTGATCAGTGAGCGGTGAACGGTGAACGGTGAGCGGTGTCATGTTTCGAATTTCGAATTTCGAATTTTAGATTTTCCCCCCTTATTCCGCGCTGGCCTTGCGGAACTCGACCTTGCGCAAGATGCGGAGGTTCCAGATGGTGAAGCCGATGAGCAGTGAGGCCATGAGCCAGGAGAGGGCGGTGGCGACGCCGAAATTGCAGAAGGCGAAGGCCTCGGACCAGATCTGGACGGCGAAGGTGCGGGTGGCGGGGAAGTTGCCGGCGAGGGGCAGGATCTCGCCGGACTTCTGGAAGGAGCCGATGACGGCGCCGACGAAGTTGATGAGCAGCAGGGGGGCCAGGTAGGCGAGGGTGATGTGGCGGAAGCGGCAGAGCCAGCCGGCGCCGTCGAGCTCGGAGGCCTCGTAGAGGTCCTCGGGAATGCTCTTGAGGGCGGCGAGATAGATCAGGGTGCCGGGGCCGGCATGGCCCCAGATGTGGACGAAGGCGACGCCGGGGATGCCGAGGAGGGGATGGCGGAGGACGTCGATGGCGGCGGGCACAGGGATTTCCAGGGCGGCGGGGACGAGGAGGTTGTAGAGCATGGCGGCGCGGGCGATGAGCTGGCTGACCAGGCCGGTGGGGCTGGGCTCGAAGAACTTCTGCCAGAGGATGAGCATGATGATCCCGGAGATGATCGCGGGCAGGTAGTAGGCGGTGCGGAAGGCATACTGGAAGAGGCGGATCTCGCTGAGCATGACGGCGATCACCACCGGGGCGAGGAAGCCGAGGGTGACCGAGAGCGAGACATAGTAGAGCGAGCGCAGCAGCGACCACCAGGTGTCGGCATTGCGGAAGACCTCGATGAAGTTGGCGAGGCCGACCCAGGAGCGCTCGCCGGTGACGTAGTAGTCCTGGAAGGCGATGGGCAGGGCGGCGACGATCGGGTAGTAGTTGAAGACGGCGATGAGGACGAGGGCGGGCAGGAGCAGGAGATAGGCGATGCGGTCGCTGTGCTTGCCGAGCCCGACCGCCAGCTCGCCGGCGCCGCCATCCTTGACGTACATGGCGGAGAGGGTGCCGAGCGCCTTCCAGGTGAAGATCCCGACGAAGAGGAAGACGCCCGCCACGGCGAAGGAGAAGAGGAGGCGGTAGACGAGGCGCTGGTAGACCTTGGCGTCGAAGTCGAGCCGGGCCTGGATCTGGGCGTTGGCCTCGCTCAGGGCGGCCTCCAGGCCGAACGCCTCCTGGCTGACAGCCGCCTTCATCGCCGGCGCCAGGTACAGGCCGCTGAGGGCGGCGAAGTTCTTGGCCGGGATCTCCGGGCGCGTCGATGTCGCCAGCCCTTCCCAGTAGGCCCGTAGCGACCCGGGAATCGCCTCGGCGACGGTGCGGAAACCTTCCTCCTCGAGCAGGCTTGGCGGCAGGCTGCCGCCGAGGCCCTCGTTGACCAGGGTGCGCACCTGTTGACGGCGGAACTCCTTGCCGGCCATGAAGCTGAGCACGGCCCAGGCCTGGCGGGCGCGCTCCGGATCCGCGCCCAAGGTGGCGTTCAGGGCGCCGATGCCGCCGCTGCCCCGGGTGAAGGCCCCGGCCGGGCCGGCCGGCACCCGGGCGAAGCCCCACTGCGTCGGATTGAGGTGACCGTACTGCTCGAGGACGGAGGCGGAGCGGATGGCCATGCCGAGGCGCGCCTCGGCGCTGAAGAACAGTTCGTACCACTTTTCGGAATGCTGGGCCATGCCGCCGCCGCCGACCTCGGAGAAGGCGATGCCGCGGCGGATCTCGTCGCCCGCGAAGGAGGCCAGCGGAAAGACGACCCGCGACGTGCGCGCCAGGGGGTCGCCCTCCCAGTGCCCGGCCCCGCCCAGCTCCGCGCAGAAGGGCGCAACCGGCGGCACGGCATCGGGCAGCCACACCACCACCGGCTGCCGCGAGGGCGTCACGACCCAGCGCACCAGGGTCGTGCGGCGCAGGAAGCGCACCGCCGCCAAGTATTCCGGACGGTCGTAGAGGGCCTCCCAGCGCGTCTTCAGCGAGCTCAGGTCAATCCCCGCCGGGGCCGTCGGCCACGGCTGCCCAGGATAGGCGACGAGCCGCCCGCCGGGATAGTCCTTGACCTGGCGGACGATATCCGCCCCCTGCCCCAGGACGTGGAGCACGGCCATGCTGTCGTCCACCAGCAGCCCATACTTCGGGGAATCCGGCGTGCCCAGTGCGGCGATGCGCAACGCGGCATCGAACAGCGCCTCCCAGGTCTCCGGCGGACGCTCCGGATCCAGCCCCGCCTGACGAAACAGGTCCTTGCGGTAGATCAGGCCGCTGCCGCGCTGGCTGAGCGGCAGGCCGTAGACCTCGTCCCCCACCATGACCATGCTCCGGTAGCCCTCGGGAATCGCCTCCCAATCCGGCCAGAGCAGATGCCGCTCACCTTCGCCATCAAGGACATAGTCCCAGCCACCGTCGTCCGCCCGCCGGGGCCGTCCGTCCGCCCCGCGCCGCACCTCCCAGAGAAAGGGATTCAGCGGCAGCAGGAAGCGCTGGTCGCGGTATTGGAAGAAGCGGTGCGGCCCCTCATTGCCGGTGGTGATCACCTCCTCGCCCGTCCCCCCCGCAAAGTTCAGCAGCTTCAGGCTGAACCCGGGAAACTGCAGGGGATTGTCCGGTGCCAGTTCGACCGTCCGCCCCCACGGCAGCCCCGTCTGCGGATCCTGGACCTCCTCCAGCCAATGGCGCAAGGCCTTGCGCGTCGCCCGCGTCGGCGCATTCCATGCCCACGGCGTGTAGCCCGTCACCCGGATCACCTGGCGCGGTCCATCACCATCCGTATTCGCGGGCGCCGCCGCCAGCCAGGTCGACGCCGTCAGCCCGGCCAGCACCAGGGTGCCCAACGCCCCCATCGTGACCAGCCGACCCGCCGCATGCCTCGCCCTTGCCATACGCTTTCCCTGCATTATTAGGTATTAATATCATATAGTATAATTCGCTTCCGGAACCCGTCAAGGACGACTGGAAATTTTTTTATTTGCGCTTGAAAATAAAGCCTGGCGATGATTTTTTACCTATCCTGCCTTGACATTGAAATATCATGGATGTATTAATTTACCATCAACAAGGGACATGCCATGAGCATCAGAAAGCACTACGGGGGCAATGCCGACCGGGCACGCGAGGCGATTGTCGAATGGATTTTGGCGACCGGGGCGGAGCCAGGCAGCAAGCTGCCGTCGCAGGCTGAGCTGGTGAAGCTGCTGAACTGCAGCGAGACGACAGTGCACAAGGCAATGCAGGAACTGGCGCGGCAGGGGTTCATCCGCCGCAAGGTGGGGCAGGGATCGTTCCTGCGCATGGTTCCCACGCCGACGGCGGCGCCGTCCAATCCCCTGACCGCCAACGGGACCCTGGGCAACGGGATGGTGCGGGGCCACCGCATCCTGGTGTGTTCGATCGACGACGAGACCTCGGAGCGGCTGGACAGTCCGGCGCACGAGATCCTGTCGAAGGCGGAGGGGGAGCTGCTGGCGATCTCGCGCCAGTCGCAAGTGACGATGAAGGTGTTCCGGCATCGGGACGAGTTCGAGGCCTGCGTACGCGGCTTTTCCCCCCACGGGGTACTGCTGGACTGGCGGTCGGTTAAAGGGGAAATCCGCCCGGCATTCGCGGAGACGTTCCTGCAGGGCCGGGACATTCCCGCCGTGCATGCGCTGCATGCCTGCTTCCTCGACTTTGCCCTGCAACACATCGTGACCTTGGACAACACGCGCATCGGCCATCTGGCGGCGGAGCACCTGATCGGCCTGGGGCACGACCGGCTGATGGTCGTCGGCACAAAGACCGACTACGAGTTCCAGCAGTCCCGGATCCAGGCGGCCCTAAACTTGGTCGAGGCCCATGGCGGCACCGGCACCGTCTTCCGCCCGGAGAAGCTCCCCGCCCAAGGCAATGAATGGCGCGAGACCGGACGCCTCGCCTTCCGGCACTACCGCGACCTGCCGCCGGAGGCGCGCCCGACGGCGGTCATCGCGGTGAACGACAAGATCGGCGCCTCCTTCGTCGATGCCGCCATCGCCGATGGCCTGCGCATACCCGACGACGTCAGCGTCATCGGCGTCGACAACGAGATCGGCCTCTACTTCCATTCCGGGGTCAACCTGAGTACGATCGACCCCAACCGTCCGGAGGTCGGCTGCTGCGCCGCCCGCTGGCTGATGGATCTGGTGCGGGGCATGGACGCCGAGTCCGCCGCCTCGAAGATCCTGCGCGTCGCCCCGTCCCTGATCGCCCGCGAAAGCACCCGTCGCCTCGCCGCCATCCCGGACGAGACCGAGACGGTCGCTGCCGCCGAGGGATGAGGGGCGGGGGAACGACCAACGCTCAACGCCCAACGCCCAACGCTCAATGTTCAATAGCCTGGCATCCGACGCCAGATACTCAAAACTCAACACGCAGGGACCAACATGGAGGCCGTCATGAGCGCAAACCTGAAGCCCTGTGGCCGTGGTTCGCGGCCTTCCTTCACGCTCATTGAGTTGCTCGTGGTGATCGCCATCATCGCCATCCTGGCGGCGTTGCTGCTGCCGGCGCTGCATACGGCGCGGGCCAAGGCGCATGACGCCGTCTGCCGCAGCAACCTGAAGCAGATCTCGCTGGTCTACGAGCTCTATGCGTCGAGCTACAACGACTACGCCCCGCTTGGCTACTATTCGGACTATCAGGGCAACTACTACACGGCGAAGATGGCCCCCCATGGCACGCTGTACTACATGCAGCAGGCCGACCTGGTCAACAAGCCCGA
>CAZBDL010000089.1:6473-9942 GCA_964490525.1 uncultured Victivallales bacterium
GCCCGACACGAACGGACGCACCTTCTCCGGTTCCTTTCCGGCCATGAACAGGCTGCGGCAATATGCCGGCAAGGCGATCACCGCCGACCGCTGCTCCCATGGCCTGTCCGGGACTTCACCAGTCCCTGACCCAAAACCATGTCCACTGGATCAACGTCCTCGGCGCCGATGGTTCCGTCCGGAACATCATGAAGTCGGCCTTTTCCTACAAGCTGGCCCAGATTCCGAACGCGGCCTTCAGCGCCGCCAACAACACGCTGATCCTGTCCGAGGAGAACGCCGCCGATCCGGGGCTGTTCAACATCTTCGACAAGAATTGAACAGGCTGCACGCAAGGCAGGAGCCCGCGGGGTCGGAATCGGAATCGAAAGGAATCCGTCAACGCGAGCCAATATGTCCAGTATGACGGTTGCAATCGGGATGAAGATGGAGCGCATGAAGGCCATGGCGGGAACAATGCTGCTGGCGCTGGGCGTGTTGCCGTCCCTTGCCCTGGGTGGCCAGGCGACAGCGGACCAGGGCGTCGTCGGCCCGGAGACCGTCGCCTACAAGGCCTTGCCCTCGGGGCAGGAGCTGGTCCTGCGGGTCTTCGTCCCGACCGGTCCCCCGCAACTGGCAGTCCTGCTCTTCCATGGCGGGGGCTGGCGGACGGGCAGCGCGGCAGTGGTGGACGGCCCCTGCCGCCGGCTGGCGGCGGCGGGCATCCTGGCGGCGAGCGCGCAGTATCGGCTACTGGGCCAGGGGGCCGCAACCCCGTTCGACTGCGTCGGGGACGCGGCGGCGGCCACAGCCTGCTTTGTCGCCTTGGCCGCCGAACGTGCCGGGAGGGACATCCCCGTAGCCTTGGGCGGCGGCTCCGCCGGCGGGCACCTGGCCCTGTGCTCGGCCCTGGGGCTGGGCCAGGCGGCGGCTGACGCGCCGCCGCCGCGCCTGGCGGCCCTGCTGCTCTACAACCCCGTCGTCAACCTTGGACCGGAAGGCTGGCGGACCGGCCACACGGATCTGGGCGACCGCTGGCGGGAGCTTTCCCCGGTCGACCATCTGCGGCCGGGGCTGCCGCCGATCCTGATCTGCCACGGCACCGCCGACCAGACCGTGCCCTTCGCCAATGTCGAGCGCTTCCGACACCAAGCCGAGGCGCTGGGCATCCCCTGCCAGCTCGAGCCGTTCCCGGGCAAGCCGCACGGCATCTGGAACCCCGCCCAAGGCGGGCAGACCTTCGAGAAGTGCCATGCCGCCACCCTCGCCTTCCTGCGCCGCCAGAACCTCCTCGGAAGTGGCGGGGCGAGCCAAGGCGCCGCCATGCCGCCAGCCCCCCCCGCCCGGAAGATCCGGATCACGGCAGACGACCAGAACCGGGTGCCGACGTTCCTCCCGGCGACGGAGGCCACGGCCGAGGGCGTGCACGCCATCTACTACGACGGGCCTCAATTTCGGGGCAAGCCAACCCGGGTCTTCGCCTACTACGGCATCCCGCCAACAACGGCAGGAGAGCGGGTTCCGGGCATGGTCCTGGTGCACGGCGGACAGGGCACCGCCTCGGCCGGCTGGGTCAGACTGTGGAATGCGCGCGGCTATGCGGCCATCGCCATGGATCATGGCGGCTGCCTTCCCATCCGCGGCACGTCAAGCAGCGGCTGGACGAGGATCCAGGATGGGGGCGGCCCGGACGCCTGCTCGGCGTCGTTCGCCCAGATCAACGACCCCATCGAGGACCAATGGCCGCACTATGCCGTCAACGCCATTACCCTGGCGCGGAACCTGATCGCCTCCTTCCCCGAGGTCGACGGCGCGAGGATCGGCATCACCGGCATCTCCTGGGGCGGCGTCCTCACCTGCCTCATCGCCGGGCTCGACCCGCGCTACCGCTTCGCCATCCCCGTCTACGGCTGCGGCAACCTGCGCGGAAATTCCGCCTTCTCCGAGGCGCTGTCCCGTCCGGAGATGAGCGCATGGGCGCCGCGGTTCGACCCCCTGGAATACGTCGCCGACGCCCGGATGCCGTTCCTGTGGGTGACCGGCACCAACGACCGGTTCTTCCCGCCAGATTCCCTGCAGAAGACCTATGCGCTCCTGCCGGGATCCCTGACCCTGTGCGTGAAGCCGGGCCTGGGGCATTCCCAGCAGATCGGCCAGGAGCAGGAGGAGATCTTCTCCTTCGCCGACAGCCTCTGCCGGGACACCCCGCCCCTTCCCGGGATCACCGGGCAGGGCTTCGGGGCCGACCGCATGGCCTGGGTGTCGTGGGCCCCGGCTGCGGATGTCGCGGCGGTCGACCTGCTGCTGACCTCGGCGGCGGGGGCATGGCAGGACCGGACATGGGAACGCATGCCCGCGACCGTGACGCCGGCAGCGCATCGCGCCCATGCCGCCGTCCCCCCGGGGACAACGGCCTTCTTCTTCAATGTCCATGATGGCCGAGGCCACGTGGTCAGTTCGCGCCATGTCGAAATCGATCAGCCGGAGGATGGGGCATGAACCACGGCCCATGTCGAAAGCGGGGATTCACCCTGATTGAGCTGCTGGTGGTGATTGCCATCATCGCCATCCTGGCGGCGCTGTTGCTGCCGGCGCTGAGCGCCGCACGCGAATCGGCAAAGCGGATCCTGTGCGCCAGCAACCTGAAGCAGATCGGCTACACCTACATGGTCTATGCGGACTCGCATGACGGCAGGGTCCCCATCGGCCATTGCCAGAACCAGTACGGGAACAGCTACCTGTTCTGGTCCGGCACCACCATGCATGGCGCATGGTTCTGGCTGGTCCGCGCCGACCTGGCCGGCAACGGGAAGATCTTCTATTGCCCCTCGGAAAAATTCGTGGACCTGCAATACAACTCGACCACGAACCCCTGGTCGGTCACGCCCGTCGCCGGCGGCAGGACCCGCGGGGGATATTCCCAGCGTCCGGGCATCTACTACGGCGACGGCCTGAACATCAACAATGGCGCGGTGGCGGGAGGCAGCACCATGCCCACCCTGACCCGGCTCAAGCCGTTCATGACCGTCACCGCCGACCGCTGCATCTGGAACGACACCACCTCTCCCAAGCCTTGCCTCCGGGACCGCCATGAACGTGGCCTGAACGCCTTGCGGGCCGACGGCTCCGCCAGCTTCGTCAACAAGTCGGCCTTCATCTCCACGCTCAACCAGCTCCCGGACGAGGTCTTCTACACGACCGGCGATGCCATCGAGACCAAGAAGATCCTCGATGTCCAGGGCGGCAACGGCGTCTTCAACCTCCTTGACGGGCAATGAGGCGCCGGACAGGGAACATTTTCAGACAGGATGAACAGGATGAACAGGATATCAAAGGAGGGAGCCATGATGCTGGCCACCGACTCGACCATGAGCACGAGACCCCGGGCGGCAACGATGCCCGGCTTCGTCCCGGCGACGAAGGCGAAAGCCACCCGCTTCACGCTCATTGAGCTGTTGGTGGTGGTGGCGATCATCGCCATCCTGATGGC